>JANMZU010000393.1:0-4430 GCA_031383585.1 Betaproteobacteria bacterium | reverse complement strand
TTGTAGGCGCGCAACGCTTCGCCATCGAACGCGGCGTCATTGTAGGCGACGTTGTCGAAAAACGAGCGGTCAAGAATCAGGTCGCCCTGAATGTCATCGAGCCCGCGGTCGCGCAACTGTTTGATCATTGTGGCGAGGCGTTCACTGGTCAGTTTTGGGTCGCCCGAGCCTTTGAGTATCAGGTCGCCGCGAAGGGTGCTGCCGAACATTTCCCCAGTGCTGAACATCTCCGTTTTCCAGCTATACGTCGGTCCGAGCAACTCCAGGCCCGCATAGGTCGTGACCAGTTTGATGACCGAGGCCGGGTTCATTGCATTGGCTGCATTGACCGAAAGCAGGACGTCTTTGGCGCCGACTTCCTTGACGACAATGGCAACATTTTCCTGGGGCACCTTTGCTTTGGCCAGCGCATCGGCGACGGTCGGCGGGAGCGTTTGCGCGCTAGCCATCGTCGCCATGGAGATGCTTACGCTCAACAGCAAAAACTTCACATTCATTACGGGCAACCCTCATTTATCGTGGCAATGGTCTGTTCGACCAGCCAGTTGAACTCATCGTCCTCGATGACGTACGGCGGCATGAAATAGACGCTGTTGCCAATTGGCCGCAATAGCGCGCCGCGCTTCAGGCTCGCCGCAAAAAATTTGCGCGCAAACCCGGGCCTGGCACCTTTGATGTCGAACGCCCAGATCATCCCAAGATGCCGGAAATTTTCGACAGCAGGATGTTCACGAATCGCGTTCGCGTACAGCGTGAATCTGGCAGCTTTGTCGCGATTCTTTTCGATCACGGCATCGGACTCAAAAATATCCAGCGTAGCCAGCGCCGCGCGGCAGGCAAGTGCGCTGCCGGTGTAGGAATGCGAATGCAGAAAGCCACGGGTGACGTCGTCGTGATAGAACGCGGCGTAAATTTCGTCACGTGCCAGCACGCAGGAGAGCGGCAGATAGCCGCCGGTAAGTCCTTTTGAAAGACAGACAAAATCCGGCAGGATCGCGGCCTGCTCATAGGCGAACATGGTGCCGGTGCGGCCGAAGCCGGTCATGATTTCGTCGGCGATCAGGTGCACCTGATATTTGTCACAAAGACTGCGCGCGTGCTTGAGGTAATCCGGGGAGTACATGCGCATGCCCGCAGCGCCCTGCACCAGCGGCTCGATAATCAGCGCGGCAATCTCGTGATGGCGTGCCTCAAGTAGGTTTTCGAGTGAAACGCCAGCATTGGCGATGCTCTCAGGGCGTTTTGCCTCCGTGAGGCCTGTCGTTAGGCGATCTACGTTTTCAGGCGCCGGGAACGGCACCAGCAGATTGTTGTTCAGCAACGGTCCGTAAGCATCGCGAAAGATCGCTACATCCGTCACTGACAGCGCGCCGATGGTTTCGCCGTGGTAGCTGCCTTCCAGGCTGACAAACTTCTTCTTGTTGGGGTTTCCGCAGTTCCGCCAATAGTGAAAACTCATCTTCAATGCGATCTCCACCGCACTGGCGCCGTCGCTGCCGTAGAACGCATGGCCGAGGCCCGTGAGCTTGGCCAGTCGCTCGGATAGCTGCACCGCCGGCTCATGCGTGAAGCCTGCCAGCATGACGTGTTCGAGCTTATCGATCTGGTCTTTCAAGGCGGCGTTGATGCGCGGATTGGCGTGACCAAAAAGATTGACCCACCACGACGACACCGCGTCTAGATAGCGCCGTCCCTCAAAGTCGATCAGCCACACACCTTCACCGCGCGCAATGGGCACCAGCGGAAATTGTTCATGGTGCTTCATCTGCGTGCAGGGGTGCCAGACGCTGGCTAGGGACCGCTCGACGACATTCTTGTTGGTAATTTTTTCCTGCATAGCGCTGCGAATGTATCACAAGGGGTTTGGTGCGGACCTGCCGCGCGTCACTAAGCGGGTTCCGCTTTGGCACCCAGCACTGGCGTCTGCTAGCAACACGCGGCTTCAAAGCTATGGCGAAATGGTGGCGTGCTTATTGCATGTAATTGCTTGCTCTTTCAGTCGCACGATTTGTTTTGTCTGTCTCGCCCCTTTGTAACCAGGAGATAAGAAATGAATTTGCTAGGCTTGATCGAATCGCAGATGATTTCCAACCGCTTGCCGCTAGTAGCTGTGACCTTGGCGGCAGTCCCGCACACCAATACGCCTACCGTGCTGACTCTGCACTGGCACGGCTTTGTTGAGTTGCGCCTCACCGACGAATCTGAGACCGTCGCCTACCAATCGGTGCCCAGCTCGGCATTGCAAGTCAATGAGCGCTGGGACCGATTTGATGATCTCGATCACGAGGCACTCGAAACGGCGTGGGAGCTGGGTGCCTGGAATCTGGAGCGCACCGAGGCGCAGCCGTTTGCACGCCTCGGTGCTAATACGCACGAAACGGTGATCGGCATGCATGCCTTTGGTGCATCACCAATCTCAATCGATGGCGATTCCCCGATTCTCGCCGATGTGCCCGATGCGGATGACCTTATTCAATCGGCCTCGCGCGAAGGCTATGTGCAGTGGCTGTTCCGTCCAGTACGGGGTGGATTGTGGGCAGAAACCAGTGACGATGAAACGCTTGAAGCTGGTGGTTATCGCAATCCGACCTGCCCCTTGCTTAGCAAACCGGTTGCCGCGAAAACGTTACGCGCGAGAGCGCGCAGAGTGATCTACCCGTTTGGGCGAAGCCGGGCCGCGCTGCTGGCGGGCGGCAAATAGCGAATTGTCGCGGCGGAATATTAGATGGTGCGCACGCAGGTCGAGGGGTGGCGCGCCATTGGAGGTAAACAACACTACAACGCGCCACCAGCATTGGAGCTTCGCTTCAAAATCCCGCCACCCCACCATCACTACGTGGATCAAACCCACCAGTCAACCCGCCGTCCCTGGCCCGAATCAACGCGCCTGCATGCCCCACGCTCTCGTCGAACTCCCCGAGCCGTTCAACATCGTGCCCACGTGCGCGCAAGCCCTCGAACACCGACGCGTCAAAGCGTGATTCCAGTTTCAATGTGTCTGAAGGATTTCCCCATGTGCGCCCCAGCAGCCAGCGCGGCGCGGCAATCGCGTCCTGCGGGCTCATGCCGAAGTTGGCGATGCGGGTGAACACCGCGCACTGCGTCTGCGGCTGGCCGTCGCCACCCATCGTCCCATAGGGCATGACGCGACCATCGTTGAACAACGCCAATGCGGGATTCAATGTGTGGAAAGGTTTCTTGCCGGGCCGGATCACCAGCAGCGCCTTAGGGTCCAGCGAAAAGCTGGCGCCTCGATTTTGCCAGTTGACGCCGGACTCTTTCAGCACCATGCCGGTGCCGAACTCATGATAAATCGATTGGATGAACGACACCGCGCGGCCCTCCTTGTCGATGACGCCCATCCAAATGGTGTCGCCGGGCTTGGCGTTTTTGCCCCAAGGCGCAGCGCGGTCACGGCGGATTTTCGCGGCCAGTGTGGAAACGATATCGTCATCGAGCAAAGATTGTGCATGCACGCTCATGTCTGCCGGATCGGTCACGTACTTATCGCGGATCGCAAATGCTTGCTTGGTCGCCTCCACGCAAAGGTGCACGTAGTCGGCACTCATCGGATCGAGGCCTTTCAAGCCGATCTTGTCGAGGATCGCCAGAATCAACAGCGACACCACGCCCTGTGTGGGCGGGGTCATGTTGTAGAGCGCCCCCAGCGAATGCTTGATTGTCAGCGGCTCACGATAAAGCGCTTCATGTTTGACCAGGTCATCGCGCGAGACCGGACTGCCGACACTGGCCAGATCTTTGGCAATGCTTTGCGAAATGTCGCCGCGATAGAAATCCTGCAGCCCTGCTTTGGCGAGGTACTCCAGCGTATTGGCCAAGCGCGGCATCGCGAAACGCGAACCAGCGGCCGGCGCTGCGCCGTCCACAAGAAAAGTCTCCGTAAAACCCGGCTGCGAGTTCAACTCGTCCAGCTTCGCTGACGTACTCGCAAACTGGCTATTGGTGACGATGATGCCTTCCCGTGCGCGGGTGATGGCGTCCGCAACCAGCATCGATAAGGGCATCTTGCCGCGCCAACTTTTTGAGACCTCCAAGGCTGCGTCCCAACCGGAAATCGTGCCGGCGACGGTATTGGCGGCGAGTGGACCGCGAATCGGGATGGCGTCCACGCGCTGCTGGCGATAAAAATCCAGCGTGGCCGCTTGCGCAGCCGCGCCGCAGGCGTCGATAGCAATGGGCGAACGCGCCGGATCGTGGATGAGCCAGAACGCATCGCCACCGATAGCCGTCATGTGCGGATAGACGACAGCGATGGTGGTGGCGGCGGCTACCATCGCCTCGATGGCGTTGCCGCCTTCGCGCAGAATGTGTAGCGCTGCCTCGGCGGCGGCGGCGTGCGGGGCGACAGCAATGCCGTTTTGAAAACCTGATGTCATGGTGTTTTTCCTTTGTGCAAGAATTATGCACGA
>JANMZU010000357.1:0-1594 GCA_031383585.1 Betaproteobacteria bacterium | reverse complement strand
ACACGAAAACGACTGGCCATCATCGACAAGCGCCTGCTGTGCGGCGAACAGCAGCACGTCAGACGCGCGGCCGACTTCATACATGGTGTCCTTGATGCACAGCCCCGATTCGAGGGTGATCAGGTGCGCCATTTCAGGTTTGCGCTCAGCGATGATCTCGCCCGCGCGCATGAGGATTTTGTAACGTTCATGGCGCGTTAACTTCGCCTTGTACTGCCGCGCGATGCGAAACGCGCGGCGCACATCTTCAATCGATGCCTTGGGCACTGTGGCGATCACCTCACCCGTGTACGGGTAGCGGATTTCGATGACGCGATCTGAAAAAACCTTGTCGCCGGCAATGCGCATCGCCTCTATACGCGGTGTGTCCACAACCCGGCTCATTACAGTGTCCCGTTAATCGCAAAATCAAAAATCTGATAACTCTTCAACGTCGTTACCCCCGCCTTCAGCTTGTACGCATCGTTGAGTGGATAGTTAATGACAAATGGCACCTTGGCTTCCGAGGTGCCGCCGTGGGTGCGCAGTCTATGTCCTTCCAGGCCTTTCAGATTGTGATCGGCCTGAGAGGCGCCAATACACACATTGGCCTGCGAGATCACCGCCACATCCCCTTCGCGATCCGCCGGCATCTCCATCTCGCGGCAAACGGTTTCCTTGTCCATCACGCTCTCGATGCCTTCAATATTGCGTACCACTTCCATCACCTGCTGCGGCGTCGTCTTGCCGCGACACCATACCCGGACAAAACCGCCAAGCGCGCCGTGATGGGCGACGAAGGCATCGGTGATCGGGCAGATGACCGTCACGTCGCCTTTGCCGAACCTGGCGTCGAGAACATCCTGCAGCCAGATGACATTGGGCTGACCTTCTGCGTTGCTCTTGTCGTTCATGCCATGGTCTGCGATCAGTGCGACCGTGGCGTCCTGTGCGGCGAGACGACCAAAGCAGGCATCCAGCGCCCGATAAAAGACTCGCGCGCCGTCTTCTGTTGGCGCGTACTTGTGCTGGACAAAATCTGTCAGCGAAAGGTAAAGCAGATCAGGGCGCTTTTGCTCCAGCAGTTTGATGCCCGCTTCGAGTACGAGTAAAGACAGCTCCATAGAATACATATCCGGTTGCGGCATGCCGACGAATTCGAGCACGTTTTCGATGCCGTTTTCCGCCATCGTGCACTTACCCGCGAACTCCGAGGAGAAAGAGACCTGCCCCTTGCTCACATCCAGACTCTTGCCCAGTTGCTTGCGCAATTTGTCCTTTGCCGTGATCGACACCACGCGCGCACCCGCCGCTGCAAACTTGGCGATGATGGTGTCGCCCCGCAACAGCTCTGGCCCGGTCATCACCACTGGCTGACCAGTGGCCGTGTCGAGATAGAAGTTTCCCGAGATGCCATGTTTCGATGCGGGTGTGCCGGTGATGATCGACATATTGTTCGGGCAGGTGAAGGAGGGCATGGTGCCATCGGCCACGGTACTGAAACCCAGCTGCATAAAGCGCGCGATATTGGGAATGATGCCTTCAGACAAAAACTGCCGCAGATACGCCGGATCACCGCCGTCAATACACACCACCACGACAGGTCGCAACGGCC
>JANMZU010000350.1:0-2639 GCA_031383585.1 Betaproteobacteria bacterium | reverse complement strand
TGCTTCCTTGACGCACCTAAATCAATAAATGCCGTCGCGCACTCGCCTCTTCTCCCTAAACGAGCGCGTGAGGGCCTGAAGTGCCTTGGCGCTTTTCCCGTCAGGAAGTAGCGCAAAAAATGCGTATTGATCATCCGACAGGCGCAGTCGACCGCGAGTTGCTATTGCTCGGGCCGGGAAAGAGTAATCCAGATCAGGACGGATTGCTATGTAGCGGCTTGAGCAGATGGGCTCATTTCTCGTTTGTGCACTCGCAAACTCTGCAAGCTGGACACCCACTAACAAAATGAAAATCCGCGCAGCCATCCCATCCGACGCATTGCACATCGCCCGTCTGCACGCCGAGAACTGGCGCACGACGTATCGCGGTGTACTCAGTGACACTTATCTCGACAACAAAGCCGAGGCCGAACGTGAAGCAATTTGGCACGAACGATTTACTCGACCAGCCCCGAATCAATACATTGTCGTCGCAGAGGAGCACAGCGAAATCGCTGGCTTCGCCTGCGTATTCGGCGCCGACGACCCCCAATGGGGAACGCTGCTCGACAACTTTCATGTCGCACAGGCAGTGAGGCGCCGTGGCGTCGGCGCGTTGCTCATGGGCGCAGTCGCCTCGTGGTGCTTGCGTGCGCATGCTGACCTTGGCATCCATCTTTGGGTACTGCAATCGAACATTGCCGCGCAAACGTTCTACCAGCGGCTGGGTGCGCGCAACGCGGAGAGTTCGGTGTGGCAATCGCCGGATGGTGGTGCGGTGCCGGAGTTCAGATTTGTTTGGCTGAATGCTGAGGCACTATTGGCCGGCGTCGCTTGCCAATCGCTGAAATCGACCAAAATGAGTTGATGTAAATGCGTTGTCCGCCTACGCTCAATGGATAGGGAGTGGGGGCACACAGCGCACCATCAGGAATGATGGCGGTCGACGGCACGCCGCAAGGCGAGTAGATCAGTTTCGGCGATCCGCCGCTGAGACGTGGCGATGGCGCCCGCCGATACCACCGCCCTCATTCAGGTGGCAGACTGTTTACATGAATCGCCCGATTCCTCCCCGCGTGCTTGGCCGCGTAGAGCGCGCGATCGGCGTCGTCAATCAGTTGTTGAATGGTGCACTGGCGTTGTGGCAGACCCTCTGACGGCACGTAAGTCGCGACGCCAATGCTCGCAGTGATCGATGTCTGCGGTCCGTCGGCACTTGCAATCGCGATGCGTAGCATTTCTGCGGCGACCAGCCCGCCGCTCGCGCCAGTATCAGGGAGCGCGACGGCGAACTCTTCACCGCCGAAGCGTGCAGCTACATCGTTTTGGCGACAGTTGGTCCGCAATGTCTCGGCTATCGCGCGCAATACTCGATCGCCTTCCGCATGGCCAAACTGGTCGTTCACCCGCTTGAAGAAATCGAGGTCGATCAAGAGTAGTGAAAATCGTTCGAAGCGGCGGACGGCATTGCGCAGCATCCATTCCACCTGCTCTTGAAACGCGCGGCGATTGAGCAATTCAGTCAGTCCGTCGCGGCTGGCAAGAATCTTCATCTGTTCATGTGCCGCCTCAAGTTCGGCAGTACGCTGCCGCAACTGCTGTTGCGCGGCAAAGGCTTCGGAGACGTCGCGCACGGCGCAGAGCACAAGCGATTCATTGTCGGCCTGGAATGGGCTGATCATGATGTCGACCGGGATTTCCGCCTGGTCTTTGCGCAAAGCGTAAAGCTGAAAGCTACGAGAGCGCATCTTTCGCACCATGGGCATGCGCGCGAAGCGTGCGCGGTGCTGCAGGTGCCCACTCGCAAATCTATTAGGTATGAGGCGCTCGATGGGTTCCCCCAGGAGCTCGTCAGGTCTAAAACCGAACACCTGTTCAACGCGTGCGTTCACATTGACAATCTGGCCGGCCAGGTTGACGACGAACAGTGGATCGGGGTTGCTCTCGAAAATGCGTTTGTAGACCTCTATCGACTCCATCGCCATGTCTGCTGCACTCATTTGCCAGTGTTGCCTACGCACATTTGGCTACGGTCGCGACGCCCAGGCTCTACAAACGTCATGCGCCGACGACAAAGGCCTCGGTCCATCCGCTCTGCGCTCAATCTGGTGCTATTTCTTCTTGCGGCGTGGCGTTGCCTTCTTGCCTACAGCCTTTGGCGGCGGCGGATCGCGGTAAACCAGTACGGGGATTTCGCACGTCGCTTGGACTCTGGTGGTGACGCTGCCCAGGAATAATTGGGAAAACGCACCGCGACCGTGAGAGCCCATAAAAATGAGGTCACAGGGTGCTTGGGGGGATGCAGCCGCCGCCACGATCGCGGCAGCTGGGCTGTCGTGCTGAACACTAAGTGTTTCGCAACGCACACCCGCTTCTTGCGCGAATTTGTCGATGACGCCCAAGTATCGTTTGGCGGCATTGCGCTGCGCCTTCGCATAGGACTTTTCCGAAATCAACTCCGGCACGGCCACGAATGGTTCGGCAGGATATATTCGCAGCGGTTGATATACATAGAGCGCGATGATCGCCGCATCCAGGAATTTAGCCAGTTCGATTGCCGCGCGCGCTGAATGCTCAGCGCGCTCTGAGCCATCAGTGGGCACAAGAATTCTTTTGAACATAATGCACTCTCCTGTGATCGGCTCCCCATGGAACTCGCC
>JANMZU010000339.1:0-4333 GCA_031383585.1 Betaproteobacteria bacterium | reverse complement strand
CAAAGGCATAGACCAGCGGCAGCGCGATCAGCCAGGTACAGAAAAGTCCCAGCGACCAGCGGTCTGGATGAACGCCGGTAGCGCCGACAATGACCCGCCCCGACTGCAGAACGTCGTCGATGGCATTGAAGGTATTGACATGGATGCGCGAGTCCGCATCGATGAAGCAGACGATTTCGCCTTGCGCGATGGCGGCTCCGCCGTTGCGCGCCGCCGCGATGGTACGCTTTTCAACCTGGGCAACCCGGCAGCCACGCGCTACCGCAATCGACGCCGTTTCGTCCGTGGAGGCATTGTTGGTGACGATGACTTCGATGGCGTCAACACCGCCACGGTAATGTGCGCGTGCTGCGTCCACCGTGTCGAGCAGCGCGGGCAGCCAGTTCGCTTCGTTGTATGCGGGGATGACGAGCGAAAAACGCGGATGCATCATAGCTATGGAAGCTGGACTCAGCGACGCCGACCGCCATGCAGGTACGCACCGGCAAGCAAAGCAACGATAACAATGAGCGCAATCTTTTTCATGGTCGCCCTGGTCGTTTGGAGTGGGAGATTTACTTTGCGTGGCGTTAGTCTAGCGAGAAAGGGATAAAGGCCCTTCCTGCATTGCCGACACTTGCTCTCGCAGTTCCAGAATTCGGTCCTGCCAGTAACGCTGGGTGTTGAACCACGGAAACGCCATCGGAAAAGCCGGATCATCCCACCGTTGCGCAAGCCAGCCGGAGTAATGAATCAGCCGAAGTGTACGCAGCGCTTCGAGCAAATGGAGTTCACGTCGGTCGAAGTCTGCGAACTCTTCGTAACCTTCGAGTACATCGCGCAGCTGCCGCGTCATTTCCTCGCGAGAGCCTGACAGCAGCATCCACAAATCCTGCATCGAAGGCCCGGTGCGGCAATCATCGAAATCCACAAAGTGCGGGCCGTCGTCGGTATAGAGCACATTGCCGACGTGACAGTCGCCGTGCAAGCGAATGTTGTGTACGTGCCCCGCTTGCGCGTAGCAGTCGCGCACACCAGCAAGCGCCTGGTCGATCACGCTCAGCCAGGTCTCGCGCAAATCAGCGGGAATGAAATCGTGCTGCAACAGCCAGTCGCGCGGCTGTTCACCAAATGCGGCAATATCGATTGCCGGCCGGTGCAAAAACGGGTGGATCGCGCCAACCGCGTGAATGCGGCCAAGAAAGCGGCCCATCCATTCGAGCACCTCTGGATTATCGAGTTCGGGCGCACGACCACCGCGCCGAGGCGAAAGGCTGAAGCGGTAGCCTTGGTATTCGAACAGCGTCTTGCCATCAATTTTGAGCGGCGGCACCACCGGTATTTCACGATCCGCCAGTTCCTGCGTGAAGGCGTGTTCCTCCAGAATTTGCTCATCTCGCCAACGACCAGGGCGATAGAACTTGGCAATCAGTGGCTTGTCTTCATCGATGCCGATCTGGTAGACACGGTTTTCGTAACTGTTGAGCGCCAGCATCCTGCCGTCGGCAAGAAAACCAGCACTTTCGACTGCGTCGAGAATGACATCGGGAGTAAGGCGATCGTACGGGGTTGTATTCTCGGTCATGGAACATTGTACCCGTGGCGCGACAAGCGGTAGCGTTGCCATGGCGAATCGTCAATATTGGCGCGGTGTCTAGCGTATTTGTGGTCTGAAAGGCGCGCCAGTGCTTGAGCGTGGCTATTGAGCCCCAAGCAGCCTGTCGGTGGCCAGCCATTCGCGGGCGTCGCAAATCAAACGCGATAAAATGGAGCCATCTCAAAAAAGGCTGCCCGCAAATGACCACCTTTAGCTGTCTCGATATCCTGTCCGGCAAAGCCTCGCTAAGCCCAACACACGAATCTGTCACCATCAAGGGCTGGGTAAAAACCCGCCGCGATTCCAAGGCGGGAATTTCATTCGTCAATGTCTCCGACGGCTCCTGCTTTCATCCAGTGCAGGTGGTCGCGCCAAACACGCTCGCCAATTACGCCGATGAAGTACAAAAGCTCACTGCTGGTTGTGCGGTAGAAGCCACCGGCCTGATAGTGGCGTCCCCGGCAAAAGGGCAACCCTTCGAAATGCAGGCCACCGCTATCAAGGTCGTTGGCTGGGTGGACGATCCGGATACCTACCCGATCACACCTAAAGCGCACACCATGGAGTTTTTGCGCGAGGTCGCCCATCTGCGGCCCCGCACCAATGTCATCGGTGCGGCCACCCGTGTCCGTCACACCATCGCCTCAGCGATTCACCGCTTCTTTGACGAACATGGCTTCCTGTGGGTGAACACACCCATCATTACGGCAGCCGATGCCGAAGGCGCGGGGGAGTTGTTCCGCGTGTCGACGCTGGACATGATGAATCTGCCTAAAACGCCTGACGGCAAGGTCGATTTCAGTCAGGATTTTTTTGGCCGCGAAGCCTTTCTGACCGTTTCGGGGCAATTGAACGTTGAAACCTATTGCATGGCACTGTCCAAGGTCTACACCTTCGGCCCGACCTTCCGTGCAGAAAACTCCAACACCTCACGCCACCTGGCCGAATTCTGGATGATCGAGCCTGAGATCGCATTTGCCGATCTGGCCGATGACGCGACGCTGGCCGAAGCGATGCTTAAATTCATCATCACCACCGTGTTGAGCGAGCGCGCTGATGACATGGCGTTTTTTGAAGAGCGGATCGAGAAAGGCCTGATCGCGAAACTCGAAAACATCGTCAGGTCCGAATTTGTGCGCATGGATTACACCGATGCGATCAAGGTACTGGAAACCACCAAAGAGAAATTCGAATATCCGGTGAAATGGGGAATCGATTTGCAATCCGAACACGAGCGCTATATCGCCGAGAAACACGTCAACGGCCCGACCGTACTGATGAATTATCCGAAAGAGATAAAGGCGTTTTACATGCGCCTCTCCGACGACGAGAGAACGGTTGCCGCGATGGATGTATTGGCTCCCGGCATCGGCGAAATCATCGGCGGATCGCAACGCGAAGAGCGGCTGGATGTGCTCGACAGACGCATGGTCGAATGCGGGCTCGATGTTGCGCATTACGGCTGGTACCGCGATCTGAGGCGTTATGGAACGGTGCCGCACGCTGGGTTCGGCCTGGGGTTTGAACGGACGGTTTCTTACATCACGGGATTGTCGAATGTGCGGGATGTGATTCCGTTTCCGCGCACGCCAGGAAGTGCGCGGTACTAGTAGTTTATTTTTCCTCGCCGCGCCTGTGCGAAAGGGCGCAAGTACCGCGGCGCAACCATTCGCGCTGCGAGCGTAAATCATGGAAATCACATGCCCCTGCAAGACAAGAACCTAGAAATCCTCTTCAAAAGCAACCTGGCCTGGGCCGAGCGCATTCGCGCCAATCGACCAGATTTTTTTGAGCAGCTCGCCAAGCAGCAAAACCCGAAATTTCTTTGGATCGGTTGCTCCGACAGTCGCGTGCCAGCAAATGAAATCGTTGGCCTCATGCCGGGCGAGGTTTTCGTTCACCGCAATCTGGCCAACGTGGTGGTGCACACCGACCTCAATTGCCTTTCCGTCATCCAGTTCGCCGTCGATGTGTTGAAGGTGCAGCACATCATGGTTGTCGGCCACTATGGCTGTGGCGGCGTGCGCGCGGCACTGTTTGATCAGCGGGTTGGACTCGCAGACAATTGGTTGCATCATGTGCATGATGTACGCGACAAGCACGCCGAAGCGCTAAAGGCGATCGGTGTTGATGATCGGCGCCTGGATCGGCTGTGTGAACTGAATGTGATCGAGCAGGTGGCAAACGTCTGCAAGACCACAATCGTTCGCGATGCCTGGGACGGCGGGCAGGAGCTTGCCGTACACGGTTGGGTATATGGACTCAAGAATGGTTTGCTTCAAGACTTGAATGTAACGGTTGTCAATCGCGATGAGGTTGCTGCAGTCTGCAGGGCGGCGAGTGCGGCACTTGCAGCGTAAAATTTTTGGAATACCACTAGAATAGTAGTTAGTGCCAGTTGATCAGGCTTGCCGGCTGCGAAGTCCGGCAACGGCATTAGCATGGAGCCTTGCACTGGAGAACGCCATGGAT
Organism: Betaproteobacteria bacterium; assembly: GCA_031383585.1. Taxonomy (GTDB): domain Bacteria; phylum Pseudomonadota; class Gammaproteobacteria; order Burkholderiales; family Usitatibacteraceae; genus UKL13-2. The sequence continues at coordinate 285 of JANMZU010000339.1, read as the reverse complement.
CAGGGGAGAGGTGTATGGAGATTGATAGTGCCGGCCGGCGGAAACACGTCGCCTTAAACTGGATTGCAGCTGCCATATTTTGCGCGGGGTCGGCAGTCGCAACGGTAGCTACCGCACAACCCGTTCAACTAGTTCGCCCGCACAGCGGCCCCATTAATTCACCGAGCGCTTCCGGTGCTAGCATTCGGGCCACGCCAGTACTGTTCAATTATTCAGCCATGCAGGATATGCGCAGTGGCAGCGAGGTTGATTTCACACTGCCCAATGCGCAACGCTACTCGATCA
>JANMZU010000327.1:0-14417 GCA_031383585.1 Betaproteobacteria bacterium | reverse complement strand
AACCGTGGGCGCATCGGCGTTTTGATGAGTCAGAATCCTATTACCAAAGACCTCGCTGAATCCCTTGGGCTACCCAACGCCAAAGGCGCACTGATAGATGAAGTGGCCGCAGATAGCCCCGCCGAGAAAGCGGGTGTGCTTGCCGCCGACATTATCCTCAAGGTTAACGGCAAACAAGTAGACACGTTCATCGATGTCACACGCGCTATCAGCAATACTGCACCAGGCACAAAGGTCGTACTGACGGTATGGCGCAAAGGTGGACCAAAGGAAGTGACCGTCACTGTGGGCGAAATGCCCGGTGATACCGTAGTCGCCAAGCCGGTTGATAAGAAAGACGACAAAAAGAGTGTAACGCCGGACCGATTGGGACTGGTTGTTGGCGAAATTACCGCCGAAGATCGTAAAGCGAAAACACCACCTGATGCCGCTAAACAGGTGAAGAAGCCGGAATTCGGCGTGCAAGTACGAGAGTCGGATGGGGCGGCCGCACGAGCTGGCATTCAAGAAGGTGACATCATTTTGGCGATAAATAACACTGACGTAAAAACCGTTTCGCAATTCAATGACATCGTTGCCAAGCTCGACGCGAAGAAAGCGATTGCCTTGCTGGTCAAACGCGAAACACAGACGCGATACATAACACTACGAATTTCAGAAACTAAATAGTCCTTGAAAAAAAAACTGACCGTGCTGTCGCGAAGTTATTGCCACCTTTGCGACGATATGGTGGCCGGCCTTCAGGCGTTGCAAAAGGTGTATGCGGATAAATATGTAATTGATGTAGTCGATATCGATCTGCATCCATCGCTTGAGGCTCAATGGGGTGACAAGGTGCCAGTGCTACTCGACGGTGACGTCGAGATATGCCACTATTTTCTTGACGCTGATCGCTTTCGAAAACGCTTGTCGCTTGGTGAATAGCCGGTTGCCGAGGTCGATTCCGCAGCGCTTTTAAGGTAGAATGCGCGCTTGCAGCAAATAAGGGCACCCTTGCGTGCCCTTATTTGTTGTTGGACACCACAACACTATGAATTTAATACGAAATTTCTCAATTATCGCCCACATCGATCACGGCAAATCCACGCTCGCTGATCGCATTATTGAACGTTGCGGCGGGCTCTCATCTCGTGAGATGGCGTCTCAGGTACTCGATTCCATGGATCTGGAGCGTGAGCGTGGAATTACCATTAAGGCGCAAACAGCCGCACTGACATACAAGGCCCGCGATGGGCAGACATATGAGCTGAATCTGATCGACACTCCCGGTCACGTAGATTTTTCGTATGAGGTTTCACGTTCGCTGTCGGCTTGTGAAGGCGCGCTTCTGGTGGTTGATGCCTCGCAAGGTGTTGAAGCACAGACGGTCGCAAATTGCTACACCGCCCTGGATCTGGGCGTGGAAGTTACGCCGGTACTCAACAAGATCGATTTACCGAGTGCCGATCCTGCGCGCGTGATCGCGGAGATCGAAGACATCATTGGCATCTATGCTGAGGACGCGGTGCAATGCAGCGCCAAGACGGGTATTGGCATCGACGACGTAATCGAGACTGTCGTGGCGAAGGTTCCTCCGCCGAAAGGGTCCATATCAAATCCACTGAAGGCGTTGATCATCGACTCCTGGTTTGATAACTACGTGGGCGTAGTCATGTTGGTGCGCGTCGTGGACGGGGTATTGAAACCGAAGGACAAGATACTTCTGATGGCCTCGGGTGCGCAGCATTTGGTTGAACAAGTGGGTGTCTTCACGCCACGTTCACAGTCACGCCCAACATTATCGGCGGGTGGTGTGGGTTTCATTATTGCGGGCATCAAGGAACTCAAGAACGCCAAAGTTGGCGACACCGTGACGCTACTCGACAATCCGGCTAAAGAGGCGCTGCCCGGTTTCAAGGAAATCAAGCCACAAGTATTTGCGGGTCTTTATCCGATTGAGTCCAATCAGTACGATGCGTTGCGCGATGCACTTACCAAGTTGCAGTTGAACGATTCGTCTTTACGCTTCGAACCAGAGACCTCTCAGGCGCTAGGGTTTGGATTCCGCTGTGGCTTTCTCGGCCTGTTGCACATGGAGATTGTGCAAGAGCGCCTGGAACGCGAATACAACATGGATTTGATAACTACCGCGCCTACGGTTATTTACCAGATCGTGTTGCGTGACGGCACGGTCAGCGAAATTGAAAACCCATCGCGCCTGCCAGACCTGGCTAAGATTGAAGAGATTCGCGAACCGATGATTATCGCGACCATGCTCATGCCTCAGGAGTATGTCGGTTCAGTGATCATTCTCTGCAACCAGAAGCGTGGCGTGCAGGTCGACATGGAATACCACGGTCGGCAGGTCATACTGAAGTATGAAATGCCAATGAACGAAGTTGTAATGGATTTCTTTGATAAGTTGAAATCGGTCTCGCGCGGGTACGCATCGCTAGACTATGAGTTCAAGGAATATCGCGCCTCGGATTTGGTTAAGCTGGACATCCTTATCAACGGCGACAAAGTTGACGCGCTCTCACTAATCGTTCACAGGGCGAACAGTCAGTATCGCGGACGCGAGCTGGCAAGCAAAATGCGGGAACTGATCCCGAGGCAAATGTTCGATGTGGCGGTGCAGGCTGCAATCGGAGCCAATATCATTGCCCGAGAGAACATCAAGGCGTTGCGGAAGAACGTCATCGCAAAATGTTACGGTGGCGATATCTCGCGCAAACGAAAACTGCTCGAAAAGCAAAAGGCCGGTAAGAAACGCATGAAACAGGTTGGTAATGTGGAAATTCCCCAGGAAGCATTTCTGGCGATTTTGCAGGTCGACGGCAAGTAGGCGGAGATTCGGCGCTTGGTCTGTTTGAGTCGCCATTTGTCGCATCGGAGTTGGAAAACAAGCCGGGCGATACATAATCTAGCTGGATAAACAACTCGACTAACTCTGGAAGAGACATGAAACGATGAATTGGGAAATGATTGGATGGATCGCGCTCGCGGCTAGTGGACTGGTAATTGTCGCTAGTCTGTTTATAGGCGTTAACAAGACGGCGTCGACATCATTGCCGGCAGCCGATGGTTCTGCAAATCACCATCCGATTCACGCATGGCTCGAGATCGCATGGCCGGTATTCTTCATTGCTGTCATGGGCATGCTGACGCTAAAGGAAGTCCTCGGATTCCCGGCGGTTTTGTTGTTTGCCACGGTACTCACGGGCACTTTGTGGGCAATCGACTCCTTTGCGCTACGGAAAAAGCGCGCTGCAAATACCGCTGAGCCAGTAGTGATTGAAATGGCGCGCAGTTTTTTTCCGGTCATCCTTATCGTATTCGTACTGCGCTCTTTCTTGTACGAGCCATTCAAGATTCCGTCGGAATCCATGGTACCGACACTCGTCGTCGGCGATTTCATTCTCGTCAATAAATATACGTATGGCGTACGATTGCCAGTCGCCAACAAGAAGGTATTTGATGTAGGGCTGCCAAAGCGCGGCGATGTAATGGTGTTTCGCTATCCTGTGAACCCCAGCCTGGATTTCATTAAACGCGTAGTCGGCATACCGGGAGACAGAATTGAATACACAAATAAGCGGCTAACCATCAACGGGCAGCCTATCGTTACGGAGAAGCTCGACTCGCAGACTCGCGTGGATGATCGGTTAACGGTCCAAAGTTATGACGTCATTCGGGAATCACTCGGGGAGAAACCACATCTTTCCTTTCTGGACACGAGAGCGCCGGGCGTACGTTTGGGGGGCGTCGGGCAATTCCCAAATCGCGGCAATTGCGAATACAATGATGACAAAATGGCGTGCACTGTTCCCGCGGGGCATTACTTTATGATGGGTGACAACAGGGACAATAGCGAAGACAGCCGGTATTGGGGATTTGTACCCGAGGAAAATATCGTTGGGAAAGCAGTACTGGTCTGGATGAATTTTGGTGCCATGAAACGAATCGGCACTTCCATTGAGTGAGAATTTATTTTTTGGGCGGCGAGGATTGCATGAAAACACCGAATAGAAGTCTTCGGCGCCAACGAGGCATTGGCTTTGTTGGTTTGATATTCATTTTTGCGGTCGCAGCATTTGTGTTGCTGCTAGGTTTGAAACTCGTACCAGTCTATCTTGAGTACTTTTCGGTGAAAAAAGTAATCTTCGCAATGGGTAAGAGCGAGGAAGCTAAGACCGGCACTGTTGCTGAAATCCGCAAGAGTTTTGGTCGCCGTGCAGTCATCGACAATATTCAGGCCGTCGCAGGAGATGATCTTGAAGTAACGAAAGAGGGGGGAGAAACGATCATAGTCGCCGCATGGCAACACAAGGTCGCTCTTTTCACAGGCTATACGCTGTTGGTTGATTTCAGCGTCAGTTCGAAAGATGGCTAGGCATTAGTTCGTCGAATGACGCCAAGCGAGCTTGAGCGGAAGCTCGATTACAATTTCTCTAACGCCGCTTTGCTTCGCCAGGCATTAACCCATCGAAGTTTTGGTGCCGTACATAACGAACGGCTGGAGTTCCTCGGTGACAGCGTCCTTAATTGCTGTATTGCACGACTCGTTTTTGACGAGTTTCCGTCGATGTCGGAAGGCGAACTGAGTCGTCTTCGCGCGAATCTAGTTAATCAAACGATGCTGGCCGATGTTTCGGCTCAACTTGGGCTAGGACAGTTGCTGAGCCTAGGCGACGGCGAGCTAAAGACCGGCGGCGCACAAAGACCTTCAATACTTGCCGATGCACTTGAAGCCATTCTCGGCGCCATTTTGCTGGACTCTGACTTTAATGCAGCAACTCGCGTTGTTCAGGTGCTGTTCGCGCCACGCGTTGACGCTATTCGCAATGCGACGCCTGTGAAAGATGCAAAAACTGGACTACAAGAGTGGCTGCAAGGGAAGCACGTTTCCCTGCCGCAATATAAAGTGACGCATATCGAAGGCGAGTCACATCGACAGCTGTTTCACGTTGAATGCGCGGTCTCTTCTTTCGAATTGAAGACCGTTGGTCGGGGCAGCAGCCGTCGCCTCGCGGAGCAGGAAGCAGCAGCCTTGGCGCTGGCGAGTTTGTGCGCGGACCTCACGGCAGGAGTATCTCAAAAAGGCAAGAAAAATGGATGCTGAATTTCGTTGTGGCACAGTCGCAATTATTGGCCGTCCAAATGTGGGGAAATCGACCTTACTCAATCATCTCGTTGGCCAGAAGGTCAGCATTACTTCCAATAAAGCGCAAACGACACGACATCGCATTACAGGCATTTTGACGGATGCGACTGCACAGTTTCTCTTTCTGGATACCCCGGGGTTTCAGAAAACGCATGACAATGCGCTCAATCGGGTACTTAACCGTACCGTCAGTCAAACCGTTATCGACGCTGATGTCGTTGTGGCAATTGTTGAAGCGCTGCGCTTTTCTGAAGCAGACGAGCATGTGCTGAAGCAAGCGGCCAATAACGCCCACCTGATCCTTGTCATCAGCAAATGCGATCGCGTGAAGGAAAAGGGCAAGCTACTAAGATTTCTGCAGGAGATTCACTCCAAGGGGAATTTTGTGGCGATGGTGCCGACAAGTGTGAAAGAAAAGCAGACTCTGGATGAGCTTAAGAAGGTCATACGGTCGCATCTGCCGGTTGGACCCGCGAGTCACGACGCAGAGGAATTTACGGACCGTTCAGAGCGGTTTATGGCGTCTGAATTCATCCGCGAAAAGGTTTTCCGGCAACTTGGTGACGAATTGCCATATGCGGCAAACGTCATCATCGATAAATATGAAGAAGTCGGGGACCTGAGACGCATCTTTGCCAGCATCGTTGTCGAAAAGACCAGCCAGAAAGCAATTCTCATTGGTGAAAAGGGTGAACGCCTCAAGCGTATCGGCACTGACGCTCGCAAAGAAATGGAGGCAAGCTTTGGGTGCAAGGTATATCTGGAGCTTTGGGTTCGCGTTAAGAAGGGCTGGGCGGATGACGGCGCCCTGATTCGTCAATATGGTTATGAGTGACCTTTCTGAACGGCAAGTGCTGCCCAAGGTTGCAAAGGTTGTCGCTAAACATGTCAGACAGTCAGCAGGCGAGGCAGACTCCGGCTTTGTATTACATACCTACGCTTATCGCGAAACCAGCCTGATTGTCGAGGCCTTTACACGATTGCATGGCCGTGTCGTTTTGGTTGCCAAAGGGGCGAAGCGGCCTAACGGCGCACTCAGGGGACTATTGAACCCGTTTCAAGGACTTTCGCTAACTTGGTTTGGCAAAAGTGAAATGAAAACATTAAAGACAGCAGAACAGGAGCAGATTCTTCCCCAACTCTCTGGAGCGGCTTTACTTTCTGCGTTTTACGTCAACGAACTCATGCTCAAACTGGCAACTCGCGAGGACCCACACGAGCAATTGTTTGACGCCTATTCCAGCACAATGGTGCTGCTGGCAATGTTGCCACCAGACAAGAAATCCGCGCGTGAAATTGCACCGATCCTGAGGCAGTTTGAAGTTTCGTTGTTGCAGGAACTCGGATATGCGCCGCAATTGGACGGCGAGGCGGATTGTCATGCGCCAATTTGCGCGGAGCATGAGTATGTCTATTTGGTGGAACGCGGACCAAAGCGCGTTGGCACGACGTCCCGAGAGTTGGGCGAAACAGCGAGTTTGCAGTTGCGCGGAAAGACGCTGATGGATATGTCGTGTAGCGACTACCGCGACCCGCAAACGCAGTTGCAATCGAGACAATTAATGCGAATGTTGATCAATCACTTACTGGGTGACAAGGTACTGCACACTCGCCAACTGATTCGGGAAATGCGGTGAAACGGTTACAATTCCTCCCATGGCAAAGCTGAGCGTCAACCTTAACAAAATTGCGCTGCTGCGAAATACGCGCACGCTGGGGATACCAAGCATTTTGCGCGCGGCCAGCCTCGTAATAGCCGCAGGTGCTGACGGCATCACGGTACATCCGAGACCAGATGGACGGCACATCCGCGGACGCGACGTAACCGAACTTGCAGAAATGCTGAAAGCGACGCCGTCGATAGAGCTGAACATCGAAGGAAATCCATTTCACAATTTACTCGATTTTGTACGCGCAGTCAGACCACACCAATGCACACTCGTGCCAGATGAAAGTGGACAATTTACTTCCGACCACGGCTGGGACATGCATAACGACGCGTTGCGATTGGCGCCGGTTGTCGCTGAACTAAAGTCGCTTGGCGTCCGCGTAAGCCTTTTCATGGATCCGTCGCCCGCGGCAATGGAACGCGTAAAGTCACTGGGAGCGGATAGAGTAGAGCTCTATACAGAGCCCTATGCTCAGGCATCTGGAACAGACCGGCAAACTCTAGTCCTAAATGAATACATTGCTGCCGCGGAGGCGGCGAGTGCGGTGGGGCTTGGCGTCAATGCCGGCCACGACCTCAATCTGGAGAACTTGCCAGCCTTCATTGATGCCATACCATTTGTCGACGAAGTGTCTATTGGGCATGCCCTCGTCGCGGATGCGCTGGAACTCGGATTGGCGGAGACCGTTAGGCGATACTGCTTGGCGGCGAAGGTGCGAGCTTGATATACGGTATCGGCACCGATCTGGTAAGTATCAAGCGCATTGAAGATGCAATGCTTCGCTTTGGTGATCGCTTCGTGCACCGCATACTCAATAATGACGAGGTGGCCGAATACGTCAAATGCTCGCAGCCTGCCCGCTTCGTAGCGAAACGTTTTGCTGCGAAGGAAGCCTTCTCAAAAGCGTTAGGGAAGGGGATAGGCGAAATCGTAGGGTGGCACGACATCCGAGTTACGCACGACGCGCTTGGTAAGCCGCAGATTGAAACCAGCGATGCGCTCCGAAGAGTCCTTGCCATGAGGCAGATTGTTCATTCTCATATTTCAATCACAGACGAAACGGTACAGGCGATGGCATTTGTTGTTATCGAAAAATCATGACTATCAATATTCCACTAGGCCCAGTGATGGCCGATGTAGTCGGCCTTGAACTTTGCGAAGACGACATACGTCGCCTAAGTCACCCTTTGATTGGTGGCGTGATCTTGTTTGCACGTAACTTTGCATCTCCTCAACAGCTTCGGCAATTAACCTCGGCCATTCATGCGTTGCGCGATCCTAAATTGCCCATCGCCGTCGATCATGAGGGGGGGAGGGTGCAGCGCTTTCGCGATGGCTTTACAGCCATCCCGCCGATGCGGGCGCTTGGGCAGTTGTGGGATAGCTCGCCGGAAAGTGGTCGGCAGTTAGCGAAAAATGTTGGTTGTGTAATCGGTAACGAACTAATTTCGCATGGGTTGGATTTTAGCTTCGCCCCTGTGCTGGACCTCGATTGGGGCGAATCCGGTGTCATTGGAAACCGCGCTTTTCACCATGATCCTTGTGTGGTCGCCGAATTGGCAAAAGCACTGATTTCTGGATTGGCGAGTACAGGGATGGGAGCTGTTGGCAAGCACTTTCCTGGACATGGCTTTGTAAAAGCCGACTCGCACCATGCAATTCCCATTGATGAAAGAAGTTTTGCTGAAATCGAGCGGACTGATTTGATCCCTTTCTCCGAGCTGGCGAGAGCAGGCATGAGCGCTGTCATGCCCGCTCATGTGATTTATCCACAGGTCGATTCAAATCCGGCCGGTTTCTCGGCGAAGTGGCTTCAGGACGTGCTGCGGGTGCGGCTCAGTTTTGAGGGTTTGGTATTCAGCGATGACCTGTCGATGGAGGCTGCAGCTGTCGCTGGCGACGTGACCCAACGTGCTCTGGCAGCATTAAACGCTGGCTGCGACATGGTATTGCTTTGCAACAATCCGGCTCTCGCTGACGAATTGCTAACGGGTCTGACGGCAGCAGGCATCGTTCCAACATCCGACTTGAGTCAGCGCATAAGTCAAATGCTTGCCTCGCCTACAGTAGGCAGCGATGCCCGCTACATGTCCGCGCGTTCCGCAGTAATTTCGTATGCTGCATCTGTGTCGAATTGAATCCCGTTGGGCTTACGTGCGATATTTTTTGTCGCGTCGTTGATAACTTTGGGGATATCGGTGTTACCTGGCGACTAGCCCGCCAGTTAACCCAGGAACATGGCGTAAAGGTGCGCCTCATTGTTGATGACTTAGGCAGCTTCGCCAGAATAGAGCCGGCACTTGACTCGTCGCTAGCGCAGCAGGAAATTTGCGATATCCAGGTAACTCTGTGGGAGGGGGGGCTTGATATATCTCCGGCGCAACTTGTCATCGAATCGTTCGCAGTCAACCTGCCAGAATCATTCGTTGCAATGATGGCGGTGGCAGCGACACCGCCGATCTGGGTGAATCTCGAATACTTGACTGCCGAGCCTTGGGTTAGCGGCTACCATTTACTGCCTTCGCCGCACCCCAAATACGCGCTGGTAAAATACTTTTTCTTTCCCGGATTTCTGCCAACAACTGGCGGCCTGATTCGCGAACGAAACCTGCTTGAAGACTGCGCAGCAAATTCGACTCCGCGCGAACTGGGGAGGTTAAGTGTTTTCCTGTTCGGCTATGACAATGCAGCGAGCGAAAACTTGATTCGCGCGATCACCAACTCTGCAGCGACTGTCCGATGCACAGTGCCGGTTGGAGCCTTGGCCGCAAGGGTCGCCGGCAAATTTGATGACTGCAGATCTGCCTTTGCATTGGAAATTATTCCATTCGTTAATCAGCGGCAGTTCGATCACTTGCTATGGGGACACGACGTCTTGTTCGTCCGTGGCGAGGACTCTTTCTTACGGGCGCAATGGGCTTCAAAGCCTTTTGTTTGGCAAATATATCCTCAGGCTGACGGCACGCACTGGAAAAAGCTAGATGCATTTTTAGGGCTTTATTGCGAGGGACTGAATGCCGAGTCAGCGATGGCGGTCCATGATCTTTGGCACGCTTGGAACGCGCAGGACACTGAGCACATCGCTGCAGCCTGGAGAGAATTTTACGTACTGCTGCCCGACTTGCAGATTCACGCGAAGAGCTGGTCATCAAAACTCGCGCAAATGCCTGATTTGGCGGCTAACTTATTGAGTTTTTATGGAAAAAATATTAAAATCTAGGGCTTTGTCGGGTTCAATAGTCCCGCACACCAACTCCTTCACCAAGTTTCAGGATTAATAATGAAAATCGCTCAAGAACTCCGCGCCGGCAACGTTGTAATGATCGGCAAAGATCCGATGGTCGTTTTGAAGGCCGAATACAGCAAAGGCGGACGAAACGCCGCCGTTGTAAAAATGAAATTCAAGAATTTGTTGACGTCGTCAGGCATGGAAACTGTCTATAAAGCCGATGACAAGTTCGATGTTGTTCAGTTGGAGCGTAAGGAAGTCACCTACTCATATTTTTCGGATCCACTGTATGTCTTCATGGACGGCGAATACAATCAGTTTGAAGTTGAAGGTGAAAACATGGGTGACGCGCTAAACTATCTTGACGACGGCATGGCATGCGACGTCATTTTTTATGACGGCAAAGCAATATCTGTAGAGCTACCAACATCCGTAGTACGCGAAATTGAAACCGAGCCAGCGGTACGTGGTGACACGTCAGGTAAAGTGCTGAAGCCAGCGACGATCAAACCAACAAATTTCAAAGTCTCGGTCCCCTTATTTTGCGAGAGTGGCGACAAAATTGAAATCGACACGCGCACCGGCGAATATCGTCGCAGAGTATAGGTTCGACTGTACGTTGAGGCACAGTATTATTGAGGGGCACGGAATTCCGTGCCCTTGTCATTTCACCTGCCCAATTGGTGACGATCCCGACGATGAGCGACCCAACGTTTGATCCTAAATCACTGGTCGCCCAGTTGCCGGGACTGCCAGGTGTTTACCGCATGAAGAACGCCGCGGGCGTTGTCATTTATGTTGGCAAGGCAAGGGATCTGAAGAAACGCGTTTCCTCCTATTTCGTGAAGCAACATGCCAGTCCGCGTACTACGCTGATGGTTTCGCACATCGCCGCAATCGAAACGACCGTAACGCGTAGCGAGTCCGAAGCGCTGCTCCTTGAAAATAATCTCATAAAGTCCCTGTCGCCGCGCTACAACATACTATTTCGGGACGACAAGAGTTACCCATATATCCTGGTAACTGGCCACGCTTATCCGCAAATTCGGTTTTACCGTGGCGCGCACATAAAGCCGAACCGGTATTTCGGACCATTCCCATCCACATGGGCCGTACGCGATACGCTTCATCATTTGCAAAAGGTCTTCAAGTTACGCACCTGTGACGACACCGTTTTCGCCCATCGTTCCCGCCCATGCTTGCTGCATCAGATTGGCCGCTGTTCAGCGCCTTGCGTCGGCCTGATTGACAAGCAAAACTATGAACGTGACATCGGAAACGCAGAGCTCTTCTTGCAAGGCAAAGAAACCGAAGTACTCGATCAGTTGAACAGCAAGATGGAAGAGTCTGCGACGGCGCTTCAATTCGAGGCGGCCGCAAGATTTCGAGATCAAATCCGTTCTATGCAACGTGTACTCACAAAGCAATTTGTCGAATCATCAAGTGAGCGCGACGTTGATGTCATCGCCGCCCAGGAGGTTGCCGGCACCTGGTGCGTGAATCTCGTAATGATTCGGGGTGGACGTCACCTCGGCGACAAGAGTCTTTTTCCGGTCAACGCAGCTGATGCGGATCTGCAGACTATTGTTGGCGCATTCATCGAACAGCACTATGCCGGGCTATCGCCGCCGGCGCAATTGATATTGGACGGTAAATTCGATACTAGCGAGTGGCTCGAAACCCTCTCCGAAACTGCTGGCCGCCGCGTTACGATCGTGACCAGACCCAGTGGAGAAGGCAAAAACTGGATGGCAATGGCCGCCAAGAATGCAAACTTCGCAATATCGCAAAGACTAGCGGAGACCGCGTCAGATGAAAAACGATTGGCATTGATGAGAGAGGCGCTGCAAATGGATAGCTTGCAGCGCGTTGAGTGCTTCGACATTTCACACACCATGGGTGAGGCTACAGTGGCGTCTTGCGTCGTGTTTGATCTGGGTACAATGCAACCTTCACAGTACCGGCTGTTCAACATTGATGGTATAACGCCCGGCGACGATTACGCTGCCATGCGCGATGTCTTGATGCGTCGCTACAAGAAACTCGCCGAGCAGGCTGAAAATTCAATCGATCCGCGACCGAGGCCGGACCTGGTTTTGATTGACGGCGGCAAAGGTCAGCTAAGCATCGCTGAAGAAGTCATGAATGAACTGGGCCTCAATGACATTCAGCTAGTTGGCGTTGCGAAAGGCGAAGATCGCAAGCCTGGACTTGAAACACTGATTTTCGGCAATAGTCGTCACGAGTTGCACTTGCCCAAGGATCACGGAGGGTTTCATCTGATTCAACAGATTCGCGACGAGGCGCATCGCTTCGCGGTCACCGGACACCGTGCCAAGCGTGCCAAGAAACGCAACACGTCGCGACTGGAAGATATTGCAGGAGTCGGTCCGAAACGCCGCAAGTCACTCTTGGCACAGTTTGGCGGGCTACAGGGGGTTGCCGCAGCGAGCATCGACGATCTCGCCAGGGTAGAAGGTATCAGCCATGCGATGGCCGAGACGATCTACAATCAGTTGCGTGGATGAACAGTTAGAATGTCGGTGTGAATTTGAATCTGCCCAACTTACTGACGTGGCTGCGCATTGCGGCAATCCCCCTGTTCGTTGCAGTGCTATACGTTGACGATACTTGGCTAACCCAGCATCAGGCTAATGTAATCGCGACCTCCATCTTTGTGGCAGCAGCGATCACCGACTGGTTCGATGGTTATCTCGCACGCAAACTGAACCAGATGTCGGCATTTGGTGCGTTTCTTGATCCGGTCGCAGACAAATTGATGGTAGCTGCCGCGTTGATCGTGCTGGTCGAACTGGGACGTACAGATGCGATCGTCGCACTGATAATTATCGGCAGAGAAATCACCATTTCGGCATTGCGCGAGTGGATGGCGCAGTTGGGCCAATCCAAAAATGTCGCCGTATCGATGCTGGGGAAAGTAAAGACCGTTTCGCAGTTAGTGGCGATACCTTTTCTGCTCTACGATGGACTTCTGTTCGGGGCAATTAATTGTCGAATCACCGGTCGAGTGCTCATCTGGGTCGCTGCTGTCCTGACAATTTGGTCGATGTTCTATTACCTGAAAGCTGCGTTCGCTCCCCCGAAGACTGGCTAGGCAAATCCTCTTAATCGCCCCTTGTACGGCTGGCAATTGGTAGTTTTTTTTAGGCCCAATAGCCAACGCCTATCTTGTATCGCAGTAACAATTTACGAGCCTTTCTCCTCACTTTGTCGCGTCAGCAATTGATCAAACTCGGAGATGGGCAATGCCCGGCTGAACAAGTATCCTTGGTACGCATCACAACCCTTTGCCGCCAGAAATGCGCGCTGTTGCTCCGTTTCAACCCCTTCCGCTATCACCTCCAAATCGAGCGCTCTAGCCATGGCAATCACAGCAGAAACGATTGCTGCATCTTCACGGTCGTGAAGAATATCAGCGACAAAAGTCTTATCAATTTTTATTGTGTCGATTGGGAATCGTTTTAGATGCGAAAGACTCGAGTAGCCGGTACCAAAGTCATCAATGGCGACTCGTAACCCCATTGACCGGAGCGCTCGAAGTACTTTGCCCACGCCATCGGGATCGCGCAACATGCCGGTTTCGGTGATTTCAATCTCGATACTGTCGGGTTTAAAGCTATTACGCTGGAGGCGATCTTTCATACGTTCAATCAAGTGGATGGCGCGAAACTGCACTGCGGCTACATTAATCGCCAAACGCATGTTGCGATGACCCTTTTCACGCCATTGGCGGAGTTGATCAAATGCCACGTCCAATACCCAGTTGCCAATTTCATGCATCAAGCCGGCTTCTTCAGCCAACTGTACAAACTCGCCTGGCAATACCAGACCTCTGGTCGGATGATGCCAACGCAACAGCGCCTCAGCGCCAACGATGAGATTACTGCGCATGTCGATTTTTGGCTGATAGTAGAGCTCAAACTCATTTCTGAGCAACGCTGGCCGCAGCGAGTTTTCCAGCAGCCGCATCGCGGTTCCCTGTGCCGCTAGTTCAGCCGTAAAAAATTGAAACGCGTTTTTGCCTAGCTCCTTGGCGCGGTACATTGCCATGTCGGAATTCTTTAGCAAAGACTCAACATCGGCGGCATCATCTGGGAACAGGCTGATACCGATGGATGCGGAAACATGGATTTCATGCCCTTCGACATTTGTGGGCTGTCGAATTTCGTCGAGAATCTTATTTGCAACCATGCGTGGTGGCTCGAGGTCAGTAAGCTGTTCCAGAACCACCATGAACTCGTCGCCGGACAGGCGGACGAGAAAATCGCTTTCACGCAGGGCGCGCTTCAATCTCTCGGCTATCTCTCTAAGTAACTCGTCACCGATTCTATGCCCGAGGGTGTCATTCACTTCC
>JANMZU010000326.1:0-2694 GCA_031383585.1 Betaproteobacteria bacterium | reverse complement strand
GAGGTGATGGGCGCGATCTGGCCTTACATCGCGGCGCTGATTGGGGGCTTGCTGGTGATTGCCTATGTGCCGTGGCTGTCGACCGGGCTGCCGCGATTGCTGAAATGATTCCGGCGCAAGTGTCCTTGGCGCCTACGGCTTTCGATTTCTCCCGAGATCGAGTTCCCGGGTGCGTAGCGCCAATATCGCCATCACACTGGCGGCCGCAACCGCGACCACCGCAATCGCCAGCAAAGCCAGGTCGAAGCCGCCCGTGGCGGCCACTATGGCACCCGGCACCATGCTGCCCACGACGGCGCCAACCATCAAACAGATGCCGTTGTAGGTTCCGGTGGCCGCGCCCACGTGCCTGTCCTGGGCAAGTTATTGCAGCGTCGCGTGTTCCTGTGCCAGAAAGGCAGTCTGACAAAATGCCGCTAAGTAGGCGTTTTCATAAATACGGTCACGTAAATTATTGATAAGTTCGACCACATATGGCATGCTGCTGCGATCCTTCAACCGGGGGTTGCATATGCCGAGGAAAAGCCCGTTTCTTATCGAGTTGTCTGCAGACGAGTCCGCCGAGTTGAATCGGCGAGCCACCAGATATACGTTGCCGTATTTCGAGGTGGTTCGAGCCAAGATGGTTCTGATGGCCGCAGACGGCATGGACAACGACGCGATCGCTGCGCGGCTGGACACCCGGCGCGAGGTGGTCAGCCAGTGGCGCCAGCGATTCTTCAAGGAGCGATTGGCTGGTCTCGAGGAGAGAGCCCGCCCGGGACGCCCTCGGGTCTTTTCCCCCAGAGCTCACGATTGAGATCAAGGCGCTCGCATGCGAGCGACCGACCACCTTGGGCTTGCCGCTGTCGCGACTCAGCGTTGCCGATGTGGCGCGACACGCGCAGCGCTCGGGCCTGGTGGCCCGCATTAGCGACAGCACCGTCTGGCGTTGGTTGCACGAGGACGCGATTCGCCCTTGGCAGCACCGTTGCTGGATCTTTCCTCGAGATCCGCACTTCCAGGCCAAGGCCGGGCGCATCCTGGACCTGTACGAGCGGCGCTGGCAAGGGCAAGCATTGCGTCACGACGAGTTCGTCATCTCCACCGACGAGAAGACCAGCATACAGGCTCGCTTGCGCATCCATCCGAGCCTGCCTACCGAGCCTGGTAAGTCGATGCGCGTTGAGCACGAGTACGCACGCGGCGGCGCCTGGGCCTACTTGGCTGCATTGGACGTGCATCGCGCCAAAGTGTTCGGTCGCTGCGAGGCAACCACCGGCATCGCGCCCTTCGAGCGTTTGGTTGAGCAGGTCATGAGCCAAGCACCGTACAACACCGCGCGGCGCGTCTTCTGGGTCATGGACAACGGCTCGTCGCATCGTGGAGAGGCATCAGTGCGCCGCCTCACACAAGCCCATCCCACATTGGTTCCGGCCCACGGACCGATCCATGCAAGCTGGCTCAACCAGATCGAAATCTACTTCTCGATCGTGCAGCGCAAGGTACTGACCCCGAACGACTTCCCTTGCTTGGAGGCGGTCGCACAGCGGCTGGCAAACTTCGAGCGACACTTCGAGAGCATTGCGCGCCCATTCGAGTGGAAGTTCACCCGCACCGATCTCAACGCCTTGATCGCGCGCATGCGTGATCGCTGGGCCCGCGACCAGCCCTTGAAGCTGGCCGCATGAAAAATACGTGTGCGAACTTCTGAAACGGACTACTAAGGAAGCGCTGAACCGGGTAGAACAGTTGCGTGGCAACAAGACCGCCCTCCCATGGAGCGCGGGTGCAAGGATATGACCACCCTGACGCAGGACATTATTGGCAAATTCCAAAGGTAGTAACATTTGACTACCTTTGGAACTGGAGCAAGAAATGCCCCCCATCAGCACTGCGAGTAAACCTACCAGTTTGAAATTGCCCGCAGCACTCAAAACGCAGCTTGAGAATGACGCCCAAAAGGCGGGCCTGAGCCTGCACGCATTCATGGTGCAGACCCTGGCCGACTCGGTGCGCCGCACTCGTCTGCGTGAAGCATTTACGCAAGACTCCTTGACCGCATTGGGTGACATGAAAACCAGCGGTTCGGGCTACGAACTTGGCAATGTCCGTGCCTATTTTTCAGATTTGGCCAGTCACCGCAAAGGGCTGCAAACTAAGCCGCTAGATCTTGCGTCAACGCAGATGGGCTGATTGTTGTGTCTGGTGTATTTCTGAGCCAGGCAGCCTTTGACGACCTACTTCGATTGGAACAGTTTCTGGTTGAGTCAGATGACCCGATGGCTGGTGAATTGCTGGACTTCATCCTGGATGCTTTGCAGGTCTTGACGCATCAGCCCGGCATTGGACGGCCGGTCGAGGGTGGACTACGGGAACTCATAATTTCCCGTAGGCGCAGCGGCTATCTGGCGCGCTATGAATACGAAGATGCCCGCGATCTTGTTCTTGTGGCACGCATTCGCCATCAACGGGCATCCGGGTACTCGGATGGCGAGCTTTGACAAAATCGAAGAAGTCCACCTGCTCATGATTGTGGGCCGAGTTCAAGCTCGTCTGCATGGTGCTCAACCCGCGCAAGATCGAGGCCATGCGAGCCTGCTGAGACAAAAGCGTGTTTGCGCCGACGCGAATTTGACCCATGTGCCGACTTTGAACCGACCCACCATCATGGGCCGCCATCCCGCACCCAGCAACGATTCCATCTCATCGCGC
>JANMZU010000325.1:0-1840 GCA_031383585.1 Betaproteobacteria bacterium | reverse complement strand
CCCGCAGCCGAGCCTGCGCCCAACGCAACGCTGTTATTACCAGCAGCAATCGCGCCCTCGCCCATCGCAAGCGAGGCAGTACCAGTAGCCGTCGGCCGCTTCGTCAGATCCGTGCTCTGCGACACAAAGAACGGATTGGCTGCGTCCACCGCACCTACAATCGCCGCATCCAATTGTCCTTTGTTCACAGCATCGGTGGCTTGCGTACCCGCCGCCACATTCACCAGCTGACGCTCTGCACCTGTGCGACCGAACGACACAGTGCCTTGTGTGCCTGCCAACGGCGTACGATCCGCAATCGAGCCTGCGCCTATCGCGACGCTGTTTGCTGCGCTCGCAGTTGCGCCTGCACCCAAAGCAACCGCGTCCAGTCCGCCCGCAGAAGCCGCCGCCGCTGTATCAAGACTGCCCACTGCAAGAAACTTCGTCTTGGCTTCAAGGGCACCAACATCCCCGGTAATGGTCGTGATGTCCGTGGTAATGTCGGTGATATTGGTGGTGATACCGAAAATATCGCCTTCGACAAGATCAAGACGCGTGTCCACCGCAACGTCAAGGCCATCGAGCTGACCCTTGTTCACAGCGTCGGTGGCTTGCGTACCCGCCGCTACATTCACGATCCGGCGTTCAGAACCCAATATGCCGACCGAGACTGTACCAGCCTCAGTCGCGATCGAGCCTGCGCCGAGCGCAACACTGTCTCCACCCAAGGCAAGCACCTTTGCACCCGCACCGAGCGCAAGCGCACCGTTTTGAATCGCCTCTGCACCATCGCCGATGGCGATGGCTTTCTTGCCCGTGGCGTTCGATAAAACGCCGATCGCGATGGCATGATCTTCGTCAGCGTGCGCGCTGAGGCCAACCGCAATCGCATCTTCGCCGCCTGCACTTGGCAGTTCCGTCAAATCACCACTGCTCGAGACAAAGAACGGATTGGATGTGCCGCCCCCGCCCGCAAGTGCTGCGTTAAGCTGATCCACATTGACCGCATCTGCGCCGTCGATCCCCGCTGCGAGGTTCGTAATGCGGCGCTGGATGCCAGAGTTTGCATCGCCGAGCGATACCGTATTGGATTCCGTCACGACAGACCGTGCGCCCAAGGCAACGCCGTTGATGATCGCGTTCCCATCGATATCGAGACCTGTCACCGTGGCACCAATGCCGAGTGCCAGACTGTCTATTGCGCCGATTTCGACCAGGCTGGAGCGGCCGAATGCAAGCGCGCTTTCGCCCAATGCCTGGGAATCTTGGCCTATCGCAATGGCCGCATCACCGCCTGATAGCGCGCGTGTACCGATGGCAACGCTGTTGCGCTCCAATGTGGTTGCGGACAGACCAAGGGCGAGTGAATCATTACCGCCAGCCGAGGGCGTGTTCCCCAAATCGGTGCTGCTGGACGCAAAGAATGGATTGGCCGCCGCGCCGACGCTGGCAATAGCATCGTTCAACTGGCTGACGTTGACCGCATCGGTATCACTGGTCCCGGCCGTCACGTTGATCAGTTTGCGCGTTGCCCCTTCCCCGCCGAAGGAGACCACATCATCAGCATCAGCAAACGAATCTTTACCGATGGCGACGCTATTAGCGCCGAGCGCCACCGCGCCGGAGCCGATGGACGTGCTGTTAGAGCCCAGCGCCGCAGCAACTGAGCCGATGGCCACAGAGTCAGAAAAAGCCGTTTCAGCACCGAAACCGAAGGCGATGCTGTTTTTGCCATCCGCGATTGATCCGTCGCCCAATGCGATTGCCCCTTGCACGAGGGCAGTGCTTCCGCTGCCAATGGCGATTGTCTGACCATCAACCGCGTTTGCGCCGACGCCGATTGCAACGCTTTCATTCC
>JANMZU010000248.1:0-6545 GCA_031383585.1 Betaproteobacteria bacterium | reverse complement strand
GTCAAATTTCTTGGAGATATGGTCTGCCATATGGATCTTTTGTGTTGGGGCCGCGATTTGATACGCCAGCCAAATGGTAATTATGCAAGTCTACTGTTTCTCTGTGACGATTCTGTGACTGACTCTTGAAGAAGAATCAGGCACGGGTGAGTGTCTGCACGCCGCCGGCCGAGGCCAGCAGTGCGACATCGGCGCCGCGCCGCGCAAACAGTCCATTGGTCACCACACCGGCAATCTGGTTTATGGTGGATTCAAGCTCAGCGGGATTCAAAATTGAAAGGCCATGCACATCCAGTATCCAGTTGCCATTGTCCGTGACCACGCCTTTGTCGTCTTTCATGCGCCATTCCGGGTGGCCGCCAAGTTTTACCAGCTCTCGGGCAACATAGCTACGGGCCATCGGGATCACCTCCACCGGCAACGGAAATGCACCCAGCACATTTACCAATTTAGAATTGTCGGCGATGCACACAAACATGTCCGATGCAGCGGCCACAATTTTTTCTCGCGTAAGTGCCGCGCCGCCACCCTTGATCATCGCCAGGTGCGGGGTGATTTCGTCAGCGCCGTCGATATAGACGGAAATGAAGCCCGCATCATTGAGCGTCATGACTTCAATATTGGCTTTTTGCAGCAGGGCGGTACTGGCGTCTGAACTGGAGACTGCCGCCTTGATGCGATGGGAGATTTTGGCTAGCTCAGCGATAAAAATATTCACCGTAGATCCGGAGCCGATGCCGATAACGGTGTCGTCGCGCACGTAGGCGATTGCCGCCAGGGCTGCCGCCCGCTTGAGAGAAGTTTGATCCATCTGCCTATTGTAGCGTGCGGAATATCGTCTGGAATGCGGGGTCGCGCGCTGTGTAGCCGAGGATTCCTGCTAAATTGGCAGTAGTCCTCTAGAAAGCCACATGAAAATCGATTACCTTAAACAGATCCTGACTGCCCGTGTCTATGACGTGGCCATTGAAAGCCCGCTGGAGCGCGCCGTTGGTAGCTCTGAGCTGCTCAAGAACACGATCTTGCTCAAGCGCGAAGATTTGCAGCCGGTGTTTTCGTTCAAGCTGCGCGGCGCTTACAACAAAATGGCACATCTGTCGCTGGCGGAGCTAAAGCGCGGGGTGATTTGCGCATCGGCGGGCAACCACGCACAAGGCGTTGCATTAGCGGCCCAAAAGCTCGGCGCAAGCGCTACCATCGTGATGCCGGTAACCACCCCGAAAATCAAGGTGGATGCAGTTTCAAGACGTGGTGCGGCAGTAGTGCTGAGCGGCGACAGCTATCACGAGGCAAGCGCGTACGCCAAGAAACTGGCGACTCAGAAGAATCTCACTTATGTACATCCCTACGACGACCCGCTGGTGATCGCCGGCCAGGGCACTATCGGGATGGAGATACTGCGGCAACATCAGCATCCCATCGACGCGATATTTGTACCGATCGGCGGCGGTGGCCTGATTGCTGGAATTGCCGCGTACGTCAAGGCGTTGTCGCCCAAGACCAAAATCATCGGCGTGGAGCCTGTGGACTCCAACGCGATGTATCAATCACTAAAAGCGGGTCGGCGTGTGACGTTGTCGCACGTCAATCTGTTTGCCGACGGGGTTGCGGTCAAGCAGGTGGGGAAGGAAACCTTTCGTCTCGCCAAAGAGTTGGTCGACGAAATTGTCCTTGTCAGCACCGATGAAATCTGCGCCGCAATCAAGGATATTTTTCAAGATACGCGGGCGATCATGGAGCCCTCAGGCGGCTTGGCGCTGGCCGGGATCAAGTGTTACGTTGAGCGCGAGAAATGCGCGGGCAAGACATTTGTAGCGATTTGCTGCGGCGCCAACATGAACTTTGACCGGCTAAGATTCATAGCCGAGCGCGCCGAGATGGGCGAGCACCATGAGGCGTTGCTTGCGGTGACGGTACCGGAGTCGCGTGGCAGCTTTCGTAAATTCTGCGAGTTGATCGGCCCGCGGAACGTCACCGAGTTCAACTACCGGATCGCTGACGCAAAGCAGGCGCATCTTTTCGTGGGCGTACAGGTCAGTGGGCGCGCGGAGGCAAAGAAGCTGGTTACTCACCTTGGTCGCTATGGCTTCAAGACGCTTGACCTAACCGATGATGAAATGGCCAAGCTGCACGTGCGCCACCTCGTTGGTGGGCGCTCACCTCTGGCGCGCGAAGAACTGATGTACCGTTTTGAATTCCCGGAGCGCCCGGGTGCGCTGATGAAGTTCCTCAATAGCATGAGTCCAAACTGGAACATCAGCCTGTTCCACTACCGCAATCATGGGGCCGACGTGGGGAGAATCTTGGTGGGACTGCAGGTACCTGCAGATGAGCGCAAGGCATTCGCCAAGTTCCTGAAATCAGTGGGGTTTGAGCATGTTGATGAAACCAATAGCCCCGCGTACAAGCTATTTCTTAGTTGATCGCAGCACGCCTGGCGCCGACATGTGAGCGCAGCAATAAAGTCAGTCGGGCCGTAATAAAGTCAGTCGGGAGACCTGACATTTGGAATAAAGTCAGACCATTGCTTCGTCTGAAAATGTCTCCTCCCATAATCCTCATTAGCTTGGTTTTTCAGTTCCGCACCCGTACTTTGATTGCTATCCGGAAGCGCGAACTAACGCTTTCAACCCGTTGCGGTCCTTCGAGCACACTTCTCAATTCGCCCGATTGGAGTCAACACTCAGCGTACTACGCAACGCCTTCTTCATGAAGAAGCGTGAAAATCCAGCTGGATAGTTCGGTAACTCTGCAAAGCACTCATATCCAATGCGCTCGTAGAAGCCCCTCGACTGGAACTCAAACGTATCCAGCCAAGCACCGATGCATCCTCTCGAAACAGCTTCCGCCTCAGCCATTGACATGAGTTTTCTTCCCAAGCCTGTGCCACGATACGCTTCCGGCACAACAAGGAGTTGCGTGAATAACCACTCGTAACCCGTGTGGCCCCATAGACCGCCAACGACTTGCTGGGA
This sequence comes from Betaproteobacteria bacterium, assembly GCA_031383585.1. Classification (GTDB taxonomy): domain Bacteria; phylum Pseudomonadota; class Gammaproteobacteria; order Burkholderiales; family Usitatibacteraceae; genus UKL13-2. The sequence goes on along the minus strand of JANMZU010000248.1, from coordinate 3,570 downwards.
CTCATTCTTGATGACGATGACCACCGGCTTGCCATTTCCCGGGCCAGCCTGGCTGGTGTTGTATTCGATGAGCGGGGCGACAATCAACTTTCGCACGTTTTCATCTGCAACGTCGGTGAGTTCGAGCGTGTAGGCAACTGATTCAGGAGTCATATCTTTTGTTCCGTTTTCGAGCCACAAGAGACATCGGCGCCGCTCCACTACGGTCATTCAAACATGGGATAGCGGTCATTTGAAAGCCGCCCATTGAAATCGAAGCTGCAGGGCTTGTGTTCTTTGCGAACCGCGTATTTCTTGCTACTTCACAACCCAGTTGAACGGCGGCGCGCTGTTGCGCCTTCCGCTCGGCCGCCGTGTTATGCGGCAATATCGACAAGTTCGCTGTACGAGGCAGGCGGAGGAACAGGCAGCCCATCTTCCTTGAGGCCTTCAATGTGGAATTCGATGGCCTCATGGATTAGGGCTAGAACTTCTTCTTTTGATTCACCCGCAGCGATGCAACCCGGTAAATCGGGGACGTACGCACCAAAGGAAGTAGGTCCCTTTTCGACGATGACTAAATAACGCATGGAACACTCGTATTTCTTAAGGCCTGCTTGCCGCAAGACACTGGCCAAAGTGCCAGGCGGCACGTCTACGCTCGGCTTTCCGGAAACATTCCGGAAACAGTGACAGTTCCGGGCTTTTGTAAATGATGGAACTGATGATGACTTCCTTTCATTCGCACTTGAGACCAGCCATCATCTTTCAGCAAATTGATCAGCGCTTGGACTTTCATCTGCAAAGTTTACATGCGATGCCGACATGCCGCATAACGTGAGCTAAAGGGCGGCGCCGAAAAGACAAATGGAGTCGTTGCGAAGGACCGTTAAGTAGAAAATGGAAGGGCACATTTGTGTGTGCGCTTTTGCGCCGAAACCGCTAGTACAAGATTCGAACCCTCTCGTATTCCGGAAACGTGCATGGTTTCGAATTGCGGGAATGTTGTGCAGGCTAAATGCGTTCGCAGCCGGCGTATTTCAGATGTAGGCCTTGACATGCGATGAAGCTGAGACTGAAGCAGTCGACTGACTTTATTCCAAACGGTTTTGTTGAAAGCGGAGATTGGCCTACTTCCGACTGACTAAATGCAAAATTACTGTAGTGCAAAATTAGGCGCTTAGAAATCAGATCTCCGACTGACTTCATTGCTGCTCTCACATGTGAGCGCACCTAAATGAGAGGTGGAGATTCAATTCAGGGGCACTTCATTCCGGCCAATTTTTGATGTACTGCTTGAGAAGTTGATTCTCAAACGCGACATCCTTGATTGCGCTTCTGGCAATGTCGTGAAACGACAGAATTCCCACGAGGACACCGTGATCGACCACCGGAACGTGGGTTATGTGCAACTCTGTCATCAGGCCACGCAGGTGATCAACGCTATCCTCTGGTTCAGCCACAGGCGGCTTGAGTTTCATCACGTCGCGGCATTTAGCAAGCAGCAGATTGCCTCCGCGTGTGTCGAGGCCCGTCAAGAGTTCCCGGAATGTGATGAGCCCAACCATATGGCCCGCTTCCATCACGATCATCGAGCTGATTTCATTTTTTGCCATCAGCGCGATGGCTTCAGCCACAGTGCCATCAGCGCAAATGGAAAAGAGTACGCGCTTCGCTTCATTTTGCGTCTGCCGGGCCTTGTCACTGAGTAGATCGGCAACGGTCAATTGGCTCATAGGTACTGTGCTCGAAAAAAGAAGGGCTGAGCGTGCAGCATAGCAAACGCTTTGGCGGTCTGTAATGCCGCGGCGTGTTTTTTGCCAGGCCTTACTTGACTACGCGAAGTTTGCCGCGCGGTGGTGCCTTGGGCTTGTTGGGCGCCGGTTTGCCATCCTGCGCTGAGTCCGTCTGGGCGTTCTGGTCGGTTGGCGCCGTTGTGAAGGCTGGCAGTACGCTCACGGATAGCAATGCGGGCGTTGCGGACCCAGTAGGGCTCTGTGTTGTCGCCTGCTCTGGCGCGCTTTCAGCGTGGAAAAACACGCCACGACCATTTTCTCGCGCAAATACACTTTGAACAGCGTAAATCGGGACTGTTATTTCACGAGAAACCCCGTTAAAGCGCGCCGAAAATTGAATCAATTCGTTACCGATAGTGAGATTGCGCGTGGCTTGCTGGCTCATGGACAGAACGATTTCACCGTTTTTTACGTACTCCAACGGTACGCGCGTGTTTTGATCCACCTTGACATTAAGGTAAGGCGTAAAACTTGAGTCCGCGCACCATTCGTAGATCGCGCGGATCAGGTATGGCTTCGTGGACAACTCTGGCATCGGCGTCGTCGGCATTCGAGAGGCGGCCTTGTCGCAGTGGCTAGTGGGTCCTGCACTTCTTGTTGCGAGACAACATCGCTGTCAAGCTGGAGAAATGCGAAATCACTTTCGCATTGCCTTTTCTGATGCTGTCATCGAGTCGATAAATGCCTGCCGCGAAAACAAGCGCTCTGCATATTTGAGCAGTGGCGCCGCTGCTTTTGGCATCTCGACCTGATAGTGCTCGAGCCGCCAAAGCAGCGGTGCGATGGCAACGTCCAGCATCGAGAACTCGTCACCGAGCATGTGTTTTTGCTTGACGAAAATTGGCGCCAGCTGGATAAGATTCTCGCGGATGTAGAGGCGTGCCTTGTCGTGCTGATTTGGCTTGCCACGCTCCAGTGCATCGACGTGATTGAAGATTTCATTTTCCATGCGGAACAAAATTAATCGCGCCCGTGCACGCATCACCGGGTCCGCAGGCATCAATTGAGGATGCGGAAAGCGCTCGTCAATGTACTCGTTGATGATATTTGATTCGTAAAGGATGAGATCCCGTTCGACCAGCACTGGTGTGCGGTTGTACGGGTTCATGACCGCAAGGTCTTCCGGCTTATTCATCAGGTCCACGTCGAGGATCTGAAAATCCATGCCTTTTTCATACAAAACAATGCGGCAGCGGTGGCTGAAGGGACATGTCGTCCCCGAATATAAAGTCATCATGGCGGTTTACCCGTTTTCTTGTACGAAAGTTTATTGAACTTCATGTCGCTGCGCAGCGCGAAATTGCTCTGTCTGAGGAAGGCAGACATTGGGCACCGATGCGAATATTTCCTGATTGTGCCCAGTGCGGCTCGCGATAGTGAAACGAGAGGGGTCTACTTGACGTCTTTCCAATACTCATGTTTTAGCCAAAGCGTAATGAAAAACGCGAACACCAGGAAAAACAGTACCAATACACCCAATTGCGTCCGCTGTACCGCAGAAGGCTCCGCCATATAGGTCATGTAGTTAACCAGATCTGCGACGTAGCGGTCGTATTCTCCCGGCGACATGCTGCCGGCACGATCAACGCCAAGCTTCATGATCGGTTGCATTTTGCCGTCATGATCACGACGCTCACCGGACTTCATCATCGCCTGAGTGCCCTGCAGATCGTGAAGAACGTGTGGCATCGCTACGTTGGCAAAAACTGTGTTGTTCCAACCCGAAGGCGTGATGTCATCGCGATAAAAACCGCGCAGGTAGGTATACAACCAGTCGGGGCTGCGGACTCGCGCC
>JANMZU010000232.1:0-2310 GCA_031383585.1 Betaproteobacteria bacterium | reverse complement strand
TGAGCGGCGCACCTGAACCCAGGTCAAACATGGATCCCGGATCGATGTAGCTCGCAAATCCGACGACCATCGCCGCAAGACCGACAAGACTGTGCATGAACGCAACTAGTTCTGGCATCTGTGTCATCTGCACAGTGCGGGCAAGATACATGCCGATGCCGCCACCGACCAGCAAGGCGCCGACGATCCAGGCGATGCCGCCGCTGGTGACACGTGGTCCGAAAATCGTCGCCAGGACGGCGATGGTCATGCCGATCATGCCGTAGAGGTTTCCTCGGCGCGAGCTTTCAGGATTGGAGAGTCCGCCCAGACTCAGGATGAAGAGAATGATGGCGGCGATATAACAAACAGTGACGAGGCTGGCTGACATTTTCTCGTCTCCTTATTTACGGAACATGGCCAGCATGCGTTGCGTCACCGCAAAGCCGCCGAACATATTGATTGCAGTAAGGCCGATGCCCGCAACCGCGAGCCACCGAATCACCTCATCCGGTCGAGACACGCCGGCCATCGCTGGCGGCGCAATCTGCACCAGTGCACCAATGATGATGATGCTGCTGATTGCATTGGTCACGCTCATCAGCGGCGTGTGAAGTGCCGGTGTGACGTTCCACACCACCATGTACCCCACAAAGCAGGCCAGCACGAAGACCGTGAAATGGCCAAGGAACGCTGCGGGCGCGTTGGCGCCGACAAACCAGAACACGGCAGCTGCCACTGCAAACATGATGCTGAGTTTTTGGGCCGACATCGGTGCGCCGGCTCCATGGCCATGGCCTTTTTTGGCAGGCATAACAACGGCGGCCGCAGGCTTTGCGACCGCTGCCGGCGCTACTACCTTGGCTGGCGGCGGCCATGTGACCTCGCCCAGCTTGATCACGGTCAGGCCACGGATGGCTTCGTCTTCCATATTGACGTTGATGACGCCGTCCTTGGTCTTGCACAGCTCTTCGGACAAACGAAACAGGTTGGTGCCATACAGCGTCGAGGCTTGTTTCGCCAGGCGACTGGCCAGGTCGGTGTAGCCTACGATGGTGACGCCGTGCTTGACCACTACCCGGCCGGGCTCGGTCAGTTCGCAATTGCCGCCTTGCTCTGCAGCCATATCGACAATCACGCTGCCAGCCTTCATCGACTGCACCATTTCGGCAGTAATGAGCTTGGGCGCTGGCTTGCCGGGGATCAGCGCGGTGGTAATGATGATGTCTACTTCGCGAGCCTGCTGCGCGTACATTTCGCGCTGGGCTTTCTGAAAGCCCTCGGACATGACCTTGGCGTAACCACCGCCGCCAGAGCCCTCTTCTTCGTAATTAACTTTGACGAACTCACCGCCAAGCGAAAGTACCTGATCTGCGACTTCTGCACGGGTGTCGTTGGCTCGCACGATGGCACCCATGCCAGCGGCAGTGCCGATGGCAGCCAGGCCCGCGACGCCGGCTCCGGCAATAAACACCTTCGCCGGCGGTACCTTGCCCGCAGCGGTGATCTGCCCGCTGAAAAAGCGGCCAAACGCGTTGGCTGCCTCGATAACGGCGCGATACCCGGTGACGCCAGCCATCGACGTGAGCGCGTCCATCTTCTGGGCGCGGGAGAGGGTGCGCGGCAGGCAATCGATGGCCAAAACCGTGACCTTTCGCGCAGCCATGGCCTTCATCAGTTCCGGATTCTGTGCCGGCCAGATGAAAGAGATCAGCGCCTGGCCTTCCTTCATCAGCGCCACCTCGTCTATCGACGGCGCACGCACCTTGAAGACGATGTCTGAACTCGCCCACAGATCGCTGACAGTAGCGGCAACGCTGGCACCGGCCTTGCGATAATCATCATCGCTTACGTTGGCGGCTTCTCCGGCACCGGATTCCACCTGTACCGCGAATCCCAGCTTGATCAGTTTTTCGACCACCTCGGGAACAGTGGCAACGCGCTTCTCGAGAGGGAAAACCTCGCGAGGTACTCCGATTGTTTGTGGCATGTTTGTGCTCTCCCTGAATTCTAGGCTTCAGTTTACTTGCTTGGGTTCCCGCTAAAGACAATTCTGCCACCGAATACATCATCGTCGTGAGTGTAGCGCGAACCGTTGGCCCGGTGGGGGCCAAAGTCGACCGCGTCCACCATTTCAATGTCATTCCGAGATGCTTTTGCGAGGAATCTGCTTTACCCGAGATTGTCCACTAGGCGCACCTTCGGTGCTGCGCGGTCGCTGCCGGTGCATTTGGGGCCATTTTTGCCTCTCTTCGTTACCAATAGCTGTGCTATTGGTGCCTCAGTCGAGACAAAACTGACTCCCAACTGCCCTCGGCATCAACTCGCGCC
>JANMZU010000231.1:0-5176 GCA_031383585.1 Betaproteobacteria bacterium | reverse complement strand
GCCGGTGCCACCTGCAATGCCGGTGGCTCATTTCAACTGCCCGGACGCACCGTGCAAACCAACTATTTCACGGCAGCCAACGGTACGGCTGGAACGGAAGTCATCGTAGACCCCATGTCGACCCCGCCGGCGCGTGGCGTGCCATTCTGGCGCGGCGTAATCTGTCTGCACGATGGCGACCAAACCGGTTTTGCCAACTTCCCGATATCGTGGTGGAGTTCGATGAGTACCAATACCGGCGCAAATCTATTTCCGCTGGCGACACAGAATTTCCGGTTTGGCGCGCCCTGATGCGTATGGCCTCAGCGAGAGGATAGGGGCCAAGAGTGCAATACTGGTGCGGAGTTTCAGGCAAAAACGCCTCGAACGCCGCGCCAGTTCTGGTACTTGGCGGTACGTGCAAGATTTCAATCGACTATGACGGTAATCTGGTGCTGTATTGTGGGACCGGAAACGTTATCCAGCGTAAGTCCGTGATCTATCAGCAACCTAATTGTGCACGTGAGCTGGTTGCCTATCCGACCTATCTGGATGTTGGGGTGGCCAACGCCATTGATGTCGGCGGCAATGCCTACGTTACCGGCTGGGCCGATGGCACCCTCATCGCCACCAATTTGATAGCAGACAGCTACACTGCCGCCGCGCGAGCGACCGACAATAACGGCGCCACGACCACCTCGATCGCTGTAAGCGTTACGGTTGCAGCCAACCAGCTGCCCACGGTATCGATTACCTCACCCGCCAGCGGTGCTACCTTGGTCGCGCCGGTCGATGTCAATGTCACCATGAGTGCCGCCGACAGCGACGGCAGTGTCGCCAGGGTCGAGCTGTTTAGCGGTTCCACGCTATTGGCCACGCTGACCACCGCCCCCTACACCTTCGTCTGGAAGAATCCCTTGCCCGGCAGCTACGTGCTGACCGCCAAGGCGACCGATGATCGTGGTGCAACGAGGACATCGACGACTGTACCGATCAACATCGGCGGTACGGCGGTCTTGATCACGGCCCCAGCCGACAACGCCAGCTTCGCCGCCCCGGCCACGTTCGACCTGGCGGTGACGGCCAGGACCAGCAGCGCCACCATCACCACGCTTGACTTCTTTGACGGCACAACCATGCTCGGCACCATCAACATTGGCGTGGCCGATGCCAGCGCCACCATCAGTCTGCGGGAAGGGGATGGCGGGTGTCAGTCGAACAAAAGTGGGCGCATCTTCGGGGCTATATCATGTCCATAATTTTTCATACCCCCCCGAAAATGCTGCTGACTGTGTGGTCATCCGAACCATTTCATAGGGGCAAAGCAGTGTTTCTGTCTTCGTTTACGTCACTTTTTGATCAAGCCTAGTTCCTTCATTGAGCCAGTCAGCTCACTGGCGAAATCGGCAATGAAATTATTAAGTTCAGCGCGGACCATGTACGCTGGGAGCAAACCACTTTTCGAATACGCGCTCCGATAGGCTTCGGTCTCTAACACATGAGTAAGACCTGACTCTATGCGGACGATCGCCGATGACGGAATTCCGCGTGGCCCGGCCAGGCCACGAAACTTGCGGACAATGACGTTGACTCCTTGCTCTTGTGTCGTCGGCACATCGGGCAGCATTGGCAGGCGATTGTGGGTCAGCGTTGCAAGGATGCGTATTTTCCCCGCTTGCAAAAGTGACTCAAGCTCGTGCACTTCACCTATGCCAATTTCGAAAGTGCCCTTCAGCACATTGCTCATTAAGCTGGCGCGATCTGCAATGGGAACTACTGTGATTTTCAAGTTTTCCTTGCGGGCAATTTGCTCCAGTGCGCCTCTCTCCAGTGGGGAGCTACCCGCACCCCACTTGGACTTCCCAGAGTTCTTGCGCGCTAGATCGAATGCTTCTTTTAAGGTCTTCGACGTTGAATCGGCGCGAGTGAAAATAACTTCAGGGTCTTGAAAAACGTTGACAACGGGCTCGAGCGCATCGTAGCCAATTTCAGGCTTGGACATAATTGACGTCTGGATGTACGTCGGCGTTGTGGCATAAAAAACACTTCCGTCTGGCGGCGCCTTGGCGACATAAGCCATCGCGGTAGCGCCACCGGCGCCGACTATGTTTTTGACCTCAAAAGTGAGTCCCATCGCTGATCCCAGAAACTTGGCGAAGTCACGCAACAGCAGGTCATCGCGCTCGCCTGGCTTGGCGTCTGTGACAAGCGTAACGAGTGAGTGCGGATAGGGCCCAATGACTCTTGCCTGCGCGCCGGAGAATCCAATGGCAATTAGACCTAGCGCAAAAGCCACACTCACAGGCTGAATAAGTTTACGAAATGTCACGTCGGTATGCTCCAGTGTTGGGTAAGTGAAGGTGCGTTCGCCCTGATTTCGCTTTTGCCACCAGCGCGTCGACTTTTCTACGCGTGTCCAGACCCAGCTCACTCGTTGAAGTTTGCAGCTCACTGTCGCCCAGAACCAGTTTGATGAGGCAGTCAATCGTGTCCGCAAGTCTACTATCGGTCAGGTCCTGAAGATAGAAGCAAATTGTGCGGCTAGCGCCCTCAAAAATTCATCGAGAAAGTTACTCGAAACGATCGCGACTCTATCGGATGAAAGTGAACATCGTTTACTGGTGCTGTTTCGCTTTGTAGCTTCGACGCGTAGTAATAGTCGATCGCCGAATCGGCGCGATTGGCGAGATTGAAGCCTTCAAGTTCTACGAGCATCTTCCGGCTAAAGCGATAGCCGAGCCTGCCGTTCAGCGTCGTCGTGCTGCGTGAACGCACGGAATTGTCTTCAATTAGTGCTCTTGGACCAAAATAACGCAGTTGCAAAGCGCCAAACCACGGACCCAGATTGTCCACGGCGACCGCAATCGAGGCCACCCCGTCAACGGCACCCGGAATACGGTTGCCGCCAACCTCGTTGCCGCGAAAGCGGGCTTGCGAGAATGAAATGTCGCTATCAATGGTTAGCCAGTCGGTGGGCTTGTAGTAATTTGAAATCTCAAAGCCATTGCGGCGGCTCGGCCTGCCGGCTTCGGTCGTGCCAGCATCGCCGACAAATACCAGTTCGGAGTCGAATTCCAGCCGATAAATCGAAATCGAGCTCTGCAGCCCGCGAACAAATTCGCTTCGCAGTCCCAACTCATACCCATTGGAGCGCACCAGAGGTGAGACTTTGTTTACCGATTCGCCCGATTTTGGATCGAACGCAATCGTGGTGCCGCGTGCATCGTTACTGTGGAAACCACGGCCGATGTTCACGTAAGCCTCTGTTTTCGCCCATGGCCCGAAGATCAGGCTGAGTTTTGGACTTGCAATACTGTCACTGGTGGTACCAGAGTTGAGTACGTTGTCACTGTCTACCTTGAAGCGGTAGCGGTCTGCCCGCATTGCGACCACGCTACGAAACGAATCTGTCCAGCGTGTGCCAACCTCTGCAAATGCGCCAACGCTGGTCTCGACGACGTGGTCTGCTCGGGTTGTCGCCAGTCTCTGCCGCGCTTTTGAGCTATAGAGGCTGTTGTAGATGTTGTCATTCTGCAGTTGCAATCCAACAGCGATTTCAGTCTTTTGTCCCAGGCCCGCTTGCTGCCAGCGATGACTCAGGTTAACTGCGCTACTAATGCGCTGGTCAGGCTGCGCAAACTGGTCACCGTTGACAGGGTCATCGGCGAAGTAGGTAAAGTTCGAAAACAGGTCGAGTTTGTTTTGCGTGACATAGGCATTAACCCTCGTTGCGCTCTCCTCACTGCTCCGCTGCCACGCTGCGGACAGGCTGTAGCGGCCCGCACTGCCGCCTGATGTGGGATCAATGGTGTCAAAACGACTTTTGAGTGTTGAGGTACCCAAGGCGCGTGACGGAATCTGATCAGTTGAATTCCACTGGGCCGAATATGCCATCGCACTCAAATTGAATCCATTGCCTTCAGTACCTTCGCTATAACGAAGTACGCCGTTGAGTTTGCGGTAATTATCGGGGTTTACGAATGGGCCATTGTTACGGAACAACTCAATGGCATAAAGCATGTTTCCGCAGCCAAACGCTGGCGACGCAGCGAGTAGCGTACGACCGAGTCCATTTTGTCCGCCGGTCATACTGATGATACCGTCTGGTAGACGGTCAACGTAGACCACGCTTGCGGCACCCGCCGCCGCAAAGTCGCCTTCGGCGGCGTAGAAGGGGCCCTTGCGATACTCCAGGCGGCTAGTGAGCTCGGGAATCAGAAAATTGAGGTCAGTCCAGCCCTGGCCATGGGAATGGCTACGCTGATTGACGAGCATACCGTCGACCGAAGTGCGAAGATCGGTGCCGTGGTCGAGATTAAAGCCGCGCAGGTAAAACTGGTTGGCTTTGCCTTCGCCGCTATGCTGACTAACAATCAGACCCGGTATCGCCTCGAGCAATTCACCTGCGCGATAAACGGCGCGTGCCTCCAATTGCTTTTGTGTGATGGTGCCTGAGTTGGCCGTGTCTGCCACCCCGATTTGGCTGTTGCGCGAGGTCTGGATTTCGACAGCATCCACCTTTTGCGGTTGAGGTTCACTTTGTGCTGCGGCTTGGAAAGACAAAAATGAACCTAACAGTGGCACAAAAAGGTTGGAAATTCTGTTCATGATGGCCTGCGTTAATCGTTGAGCAGCCCGTATTTGGCGGGTGCCTTTTTGGGTCAGGGCGCAGTTTACAATCGTAATACGAAAATGACAAACGTATTACCATTCTCTTTTAGCAGATGCCACTTTCGGATTGGCTCTATGTGCAAAACGCGAGCAATCGTGCGACCGATGTGCGCTATCCTTCGCCATTCATTATGAGTTGGACAACACAAATATGAAGCGAATCAGCATGTCTGTAGATGATGAGCTGGCAGCCCAATTTGAAGCCTGGGTGAAGCGCGAGGGCTACGAAAATCGCTCGGAGGCTTTTCGAGACTTGGTTCGGCAAAAACTCGACGCAGTAACCATTGCTGAAGGCAACGCTGGCAACTGTGTTGCCACGGTCAGCTACATCTACAATCATCACGAACGCCATCTGGCTGGTCGTTTGATGGATGCGCAACACAATCATCATGACCTTACGCTGTCAGCGATGCATGCACATCTTGACCACGATGATTGCGTCGAGACACTCATTTTGCGCGGCCCTACCGACCAGATGAAAACAGTAAACAGCGAGGGCGGCGACTCCAGGGCCTTCTTGATTTCC
>JANMZU010000227.1:0-4370 GCA_031383585.1 Betaproteobacteria bacterium | reverse complement strand
ACGCTGGCCGGGCCGTCGTTGGTAGTGCTCCAGGTTTGGCCGGCATTCTCGCTGGTGTAAACGCCGTTGGCGGTGGCCGCATACAACCAATTCGCTTGCGTGGGATGGCGTTTGAGGTCGTGGACGGTAACGGCCGGGAGGTTGCCGTGAATGTTGGACCAGGTGATACCGCCGTCGGTCGTTGCCCAGATTCGGGCCAAACTGAAGCCGGTATAGGAAATCCAAACGCGATTTGCATTGTCCGGGTCGATGGTGATGCGATTAACCGAACTGGTGGGCAGGACGCCTGCGCCCATCCGCTGCCAGGTCGGTGTAGCGCTGAGGCCATTGGTTGACTTCCACACCTGGCCCTGGGTCGTGCCACTGGAGACATGGCCTGTCCAGATGATGTTGGAATCCTTTTCCGCGACAGCGATCGCGTTGATATACGGCTTGTCGGTGGCAGTTGTTGGCACAATCGGCGCCTTGATAGACAACCAGCTTGGCAGAGGGTCTTTTACGTTGTTGCTGATCCATAGCGAGTTGGTGCCGACGAGCATGCGGGTGCGATTGTTCGGGTCGAGGATGAACGGCGCGATGAAGTTCGCCGCTTCTACGTTGCTGGTACCGCAGTAGGTGTTGGTAGAGGTGCTCTTGAGTGCCTCGGTGATGCCGGTGCATATATATTGCCGCGACGCCGGGCCGACGGTGCGATGAATAGAGGCGTAAACATATTCCCCATACAGTGTGGTGTCGTCCAGCGGATCAACAGCCACATAGCCGCCATCGCCGCCAGCGAAACGGTCCCAGTTGGTTCCTGACGTAAGGGCGATGGTGCCATTGTCCTGGGTGCCGCCGATGATTTTTCCGCCGGCTGAGCGCTTGCCGGCGCCGCCGTAGAACTGGGTGACGGCGAGGCCGTTGTTGAGGTTTTGCCAGGACGAATTGGTGTTGGCAGAAACATTGAAGATGTTGTTGGCGCGATAGAGGCCGCCGTCATTACCGAAATAAACCACCGGATTGCTAACGCTGAAATTGGGCACGGAAACGATCTGGTGATGGTCCGCATGTGGCTGCACCACGCCGGGTCCAGCCAACTGCCAGGTGCTGATACGGGTGAAGTTCGCGCCCCCATCCTGCGATTGATATAGGTCGAGCCCGCCGGTCAGGATATGGTTTTCGTTGGTCGGGTCGACCCAGATCGTATTGTCATAGTCGCCCTGTTCGCTGAGATGCTTGGGAGTAGACATCTGCGTCCAGGTGGCGCCACCATCGACGCTTTTCCATACCTCGCCACGGCTACCGGAACTGTCGGCGGTGTTGTCCAAAGACGTAAATACGAGATCAGGTACGGTTCTCGCGTAAGCGATCTCGGCACGCGCGCTGGTGCCCCGACCTTTCAACGCATTCGAAGGCACCAGCGCGGCTGATTGCGTCCATGTCACCCCGGCGTCGCGCGAGTAATAGACATAGCCCTTGTCAGTACCGGCGATCACTTTGCTGGCATCGTTCGGGTCGAACTGCACGTCGAGGACTTCAAAATTGCCGACCTTGCTCCACGATGCGCCAGCGTCAGCCGAGCGAAACAGCGAGGTCAACGTGCCTGCGAGCAGGATATTCGGATTAGCCTGGCTGATCGCCAAACGGTTCACGTAGACCCAATCGGTGCCAGTGGCATTGACGCTGATATCGGTATTGGTTGCTTGCAGGATCGACCAGGTGACGCCACCATCGGTGCTTTTAAACACACCGATGCCGGGTAATCCCGCAAAGCTCTCGCCGGTGCCTGCGTACATGATGTTGGGATTGGCTGGGTTGATCACGAGCGAACCAATGGCCAGGTTTCCCATGAAGTCCTGCAGCGGCCGAAATGACATGCCCGCATCTTCAGTTAGCCAGATCCCGCCAGAGGCGGCGCCGATGAAAATGCGGTTGGCGTTACGCGGGTCGATAGCAATGGCGCGGATGCGCCCGCCAATATTGCCCGGACCGATCGAGGACCACTGCGTATTGCTGATGCCTGCGGCCAAATTGACGCGGCCTTCGCCGATGGCATCACCGCCGCGACCGCCGCCGGCAAGCGATTTGCGTGCGGCTTCGGCTGCCAGTACCTGACTGGAATTTGGCAATTTTCCATCGTCGTCCATATCCCACTGGAGAATGAATTCTTTGGCTGGCGCGCGGAAAGTCTTGCGATCTGCATTGCGGTATTTGTTGCGATCGGCCAGCATGATGCGATTGACTTCAGTCTGCGGCAGCGCACAGACTTGCTCATTCGATTGGCTTGATGCGGTACGCAGTTTGACTAGCATCGCGGGTGCAATATCCAGCCGCGCCGCAGCGTCAACATCGGACATGGCATTGAGGCCGGTGCAGTGATTGGCGGCCGCAACAGTTGCGGGAATCGCAGCGGCAAACGGAGTTAGCGGCACCTGTGCGCAGCCAGAAATCATCAGGGCGCAGCCCAGAGCAGCGACGTGTGGATGCTGGAAGAAATATTTCATGCGGGCCTTCATCGAACGCGAATGCAGGATTCTAACGCAGGGCCCATTTTCAACGCTATGAATTCCGGCACACAGCGCAGGCCAGACCGAGCTCGCTGACGCTGATTGTCAGCGATCAATCGATTTTTGCGCCAGTGGCCCGGATTACTTCTCCCCACTTGCTTGCCTCGACTTTGATCAGCTGCGCGAAGGCTTCAGGTGTGCCGCCGCCGGGGGCTATGCCTGAATCAAACATCTTCTGTTTGACCGCTGGCAACATCAACGCGGCGTTGAGTTCGCGATTGAGCCGCATGATGATCGCGGGCGGCGTTCCGGCGGGTGCTACCAGGCCGTTCCACGCGATGGCTTCAAATTTGGCCAGGCCGGGTATGCCGACCTCATGGATGGTCGGTATTGCCGGCAACGGCGGAAAGCGTGTCAGGCTGCTCACAGCCAATGCCCTCAATTTCCCTGATGCGACTTGCCCCATCAGATTCGAGGGCGCGGCAAAGATCACCTGCACATCACCGACTGCCACCGCGAGCGCCGCCGGTGGCCCGCCGTTAAATGGAACGTGCAGCAAGTCCAAGCTCGCCTGAATTTTCAGCAATTCCATGCCGAGGTGTGAAACCGAGCCGTTGCCGACGCTTGCATAAGTGAGCTGGCCGGGCTGTGATTTTGCCAAGGCGACGAGTTCCTTCAGGGATTTTGCCGGAACGCTCGACGCAACCGCGAGCAGATTAGGCTGCGAGCCAGTGAGAATGATCGGCGTAAAATCGCGTGCCGGATCATAGGCGAGGCTTGTGTACAGTGACGGCGCGTTGGCGAGTGGGCCATTGAAGCCGAGAAAGAGGGTGTATCCGTCGGTGGGAGATTTTGCGACTTCGGCTGCTGCCAATGTTCCGCCTGCGCCGGGCTTGTTGTCTATGACGATGGCTTGTGCCAACGCTTTGCGCAACGCGTCTGCCAGCAGGCGGGCGACTATGTCCACCGAGCTGCCGGCGGGCGCGGCAACGACGATACGTATTGGTTTGTCTGGCCACGGTGCGCAGGCAGGCGACGTAATGAAACCCGCCGTAAGGACCACGCATAGCAGGAAATTTCGTATTTTCTTCAGTCCGACCACTTGCAACCTATTTGCACGCTAAACCACGATTTTACGGTCACCTCGCTTGACGCCGTTTTCCACACCCGCCGATAATTGAGGGATAAACCTGAGGGCTGCATGAAAACTCCTGATTACATAGGTAAGTATCGCGTCATACGTGAACTCGGCAAAGGTGCCACCGGCGCGGTTTACCTTGCCGAGGATACATTCAAGCATCGCAGCGTCGCCATCAAGCTGATGTTCCCGGAGGTGTTGAAAGACGCCGAGGACGGCGAAATGTACCGCCGCATGTTCCTCAATGAAGCCTCGTTGGCGGGCAAGCTGCTGCACCCACACATCGTTTCCATCTTTGATGCCGTCGTCGATGAGGAAATGAGTTACATCGTGATGGAGTACGTCGAGGGCGGCACCCTCGAAAAATTTTGCAAGCCTGATAACCTGCTTCCCGTATCGGAAGTCGCAGAAATTATTTTCAAGTGCGTGCGCGCACTCGCCTTCGCCAATACCGAGGGTCTGATCCATCGCGACGTCAAGCCAGGCAATATCCTTCACAAATCCGGCACCGACATCAAGCTGGCGGATTTTGGCGCCGCACTGAATGTTGTCTCCAATAAAACGCAAGTCGCTGCCGTCGGCTCGCCGCTGTATATGGCGCCAGAGATCATCACTGGGGCCGTGGCGACCTTGCAATCGGATATCTACGCCGTCGGCATGGTGATGTACATGATGCTGGCCGGTCGCACACCGTTCGAGGCATCCAATCAGGCGAGTCTTGCCTATCAGATCGTTAACCATGAGCC
>JANMZU010000191.1:0-1803 GCA_031383585.1 Betaproteobacteria bacterium | reverse complement strand
TTTGCTGAAAAGGCCGGTTTGGACGGAAATTTGGTACTCGACGTCATCTCCAAGGGCGCTGCCCAGTCATGGCAGATGGAAAATCGCGGCAGAACCATGCTCAAACGCGAATTCAATTTTGGTTTTGCAGTCGACTGGATGCGCAAGGATCTCGGCATTTGCATGGAAGAAGCCAAGCGTAACGGCGCTAAATTGCCCTTGACGACCGTAATCGACCAGTTTTACGGCGAAGTCCAGGCGGCGGGCGGCAATCGCTTTGATACGTCATCCTTGATTACGAGGCTGTAATCTTTGACAATGGTGATTGTTAAATTACAGGCATCAACATGATCAAGCTCTACTACTCCCCCGGCGCCTGCTCTCTTGCGCCGCATATTGTTCTCGAAGAGCTAGGAATTGCCTATGAGCCGGTGCTGGTGTCGGTGAAAGATGGCGAACATAAAAAAGCCGACTACCTCAAGATCAACCCTAAAGCACGCGTCCCTGCGCTGAATGTCGATGGCAAGGTGCTAACCGAGAACGTCGCCATTCTGACCTACCTCGGTGGTGGTTTTCCAGACCGTGGCCTGTGGCCGAAAGAAACCTGGAAACAGGCTGAAGCTTTGTCGCTAATGTCCTGGCTGGCGTCCAGCGTGCAAGTGGCATTTGCGGGCAACGTCCGGCCGGAACGGTATGCCAGTGACGCCGTTGCCAAGGAAAACGTCAAGGTCACCTGTCGTGAAACGGTACTCGGGTATTACAGCGACATCGAAAAACTACTCACCGGCAAGACCTTCGCGATGGGCGGCCAATACACCGTCTGCGACCCCTACATTCTCGTGTTTTACCGCTGGGGCTACCGACTCGGCCTCGATATGAAAACTCAATTTCCACATTGGACCAAGCATGCAGCGCGCGTGGCCTCACGTCCTACGGTCAAGCGGGTATTTGAAGACGAAGGCATTCAGCTCGAAAGCTGAGTCCTGATAAAAACGGCGCCGAAATTTGCTGCCTGAAAAGCGGTCGCACACATTTCGCCATCATCGGAAAATCACTGCACACCAACTTAAGGAGTGCAGCATGAATTTCAGAATTACCGGGCTTTCCCCCGAGCCGTTCAGACCTGTTTTTCAGCTCGACGCCGATGCGCTCGCCGAAATCGGCGCGCAGCGCATCTTAGCCGACGACGCCGTGGGCTATCCTTGCCGTGTCAGCCTCACGCATGCGCTGCCCGGCGAAGAATTGATCTTGATGTCGTACGAACACCAGCCGGGGCACTCACCATACCGGGCTGCCGGACCGGTTTTCGCGCGCAAATCGGCGCTGACTGCGTTCGATGCAGTAAACATCGTGCCTGAACCGGTGCGCGTGCGTCTGTTGTCGGTGCGCGCGTATGATCGCGACGACATGATCGTCGAGGCTGAGGTGGTAGAGGGCAAGGGGATCGAATCGTTGATAGAGCGGTATTTCGAGCGTGACGATATCGCTTACCTGCATCTTCACTATGCGCGGCGCGGTTGTTTTGCCTGCCGCGTCGATCGCGCGTGAAATCGAAAAACTCCAGCATTGGCGGGCGTTTCGAGAGATAAATGGCTGGAAATGCTCGCCAATAATGGAGTTTCACTGGTTGACAAGCGGCAGGTCATGGTTGCCCTCCCAGTCTGCGCGCGGGCGCGAAGGTACGCGCACGACGTGTACGCTGCAGTGCGCATTGGCAGTCACACTAGATGCGACCGAGCGCCACCACGCGAGCGCAGTCTCGCTGGGCGCTGGTGCGCCGAGCACGATGAGATCGACGTTGTTGCTTTTGGCGAAATCGAGCAG
>JANMZU010000180.1:0-2674 GCA_031383585.1 Betaproteobacteria bacterium | reverse complement strand
CGGTAGCTGCTTGAGTTCCGGCAGATAGCGTCGAATGAACTTCCCCTCTGGATCGAAGCGCTCGGACTGTGTCACTGGATTGAAGATGCGGAAGTACGGTTGCGCGTCGCAGCCGGTGGACGCGGCCCATTGCCAGCCACCGTTGTTGGCTGATAGATCGAAGTCATTCAGGTTGTCGGCGAAATACTTCTCGCCCCAGCGCCAGTCAATCAGCAAGTCCTTGGTCAGAAAACTGGCGACGATCATGCGCAGGCGGTTGTGCATGTAGCCGGACTGATTGATCTGCCGCATGGCGGCATCGATAATCGGGTAACCGGTACGTGCCTCGCACCAGGCGCTGAACAATTGCTTGTCGTTAGGCCACACAATTGCGTCGTACTCGGGCCGGAAGGCAGACTTCGCTGCATGCGGCGTATGAAACAAGATCTGGAAATAAAAATCGCGCCAGATCAATTCCGACAGCCAGGTCGCAGCGCCTTCGCTCGTGTGCGCCAGCGCATGGGCAGTGCGCGCAAGCTCGCGAATCGAGATCGTGCCAAAGCGATTGTGCACCGACAAATACGAAACGCCCTTCACGGAGGGAATGTCGCGAGCTGTCTTGTAGTTGTCGATTCTCGTGACGAAATCCGCCAACAAATGTCGCGCTGCGGCCTCGCCCCCGGCAACACCCAATTCTTTAAGATTGGTGCGCTCGAAGCCTAGCGCCTCCAGCGACATCAATGGGCTGGCTGATGGCGTTGGGGCGAAATGTGCGCGGTACTCCTCGATCGGAAAGGCTTCAAGCTGGGGCGCGCCGATTTTTTTTAGCCACGCATTTTTGTAGGGTGTGAACACGCTGTAAGTACCGCCAACCTGCGTCAGTACTTCATCCTTCTCAAATATCACCGTGTCCTTGAACGCGTGAAAACCGATATCGCTTTGCATGAGCGCGTCGCGCACCTGCAGGTCGCGTGCGATTGCATCCGGCTCGTAATCTTCATTGGCAAATACCGCGTCGACCTTCAATTCGCGGGCCAGCTTCGGGATCAATGCTTGCGCGTCCGCATGGTGAACGTGCAGCCCGCCGCCCATTGCCTGTAACGAGGCATCTAACTCACGAACACTTTCCCAAATGAACTCCACGCGTCGGTCCGATTTGCTCGGCAATGCGTCTAGAATTTGCTTGTCAAAAACGAACACGCAGTGCACTTGCCGCGACGATTTCAAAGCATGGTGGAGGCCGGCATTGTCAGCCGCGCGCAAATCGCGGCGGAACCAGTACAGTGCGGCGTCCAAAGGTTGGGTTTTCATGGCCTCTTTCATCGGACGTCTGACATGGTCAATCGTGGGTTAAACGGGTAAAATTTCACTTCCGTGGACAGTATCAATCTTACCAATCATTTCCTTATCGCCATGCCGGGCATGGCCGATCCGCATTTTTCCAAGACACTCACGCTGATCTGCGAGCACTCCGAGCGCGGCGCCATAGGGCTGGTGATCAACAAGCCCATCGACGTGACCTTGGGGACGCTGTTCGAACAGGTCAATATCGAACTCAACGACGAGGCATTGCGCATGGAGCCAGTGCACTTCGGCGGGCCGGTAATGGTGGATCGCGGCTTTGTATTGCACCAGCCGCTGGGCGACTGGAATTCCACCCTCAAAATCGACGACGACACCGGCCTCACGACGTCCAAAGACATTCTCGAAGCAATGGCAGAAGGCCACGGCCCAAGCCGCTTGTTGGTGACACTCGGCTACGCGGGATGGGCGCCAGGCCAATTGGAGGATGAAATCAAGCGCAATGGCTGGCTCACGGTGGAAGCGAGGGCGTCGCTGATGTTCGATCTTCCCGTCGAAACGAGAGTGACGGCGGCGATGGCGCTGTTGGGGCTCAATTACGGGAATTTGTCGGATGTCGCCGGCCATGCATAGCGATCGCACCCATGCTGAGACTATTTTGGGCTTCGACTTTGGCGAAAAGCGTATCGGTGTCGCCGTCGGTAATACCGTGACATCGCAAGCGCAAGCGCTCACCACCCTGCACGTTGAGTCGAATGCGGCGCGCTTGGGTGCGGTGGAAAAACTGGTGAATGAATGGCAGCCGACGCGCTTTGTCGTCGGTCAACCCGAGCATGCCGATGGCGCGCCGCATGAGGTCGCGCACCTCGCCAAAAAATTTGGCAATCGGCTTGCAGAAAAATTTCGCCTGCCAGTTGCCTACGTCAATGAGACCCTTAGCTCGGCCGAAGCCAGCAGCATTCTCGGCGCGCGCGGTATCACGGGCATTGCGCAAAAAACCGAAATCGACGCTGTCGCAGCACAGGTGATCCTTCAAAGTTTTCTTGATGAGCGAGCCAACCATGCAGCTAGACGCTGAACAGCTTGTTACTGCACTCGCGAACAAAATCGGCTCACTTGCCGACGACACCGTTGTGGTCGGTATCCACAGCGGCGGCGTGTGGGTAGCGCAGCGCTTGCATCAGATGCTGAACGCGGTGCCGCCGTTGGGCACGCTTGCAGTTACCTTACATCGCGATGACTTCGGCAGGATTGGCCTGCACCCGCAAAAAAAATCCACCGACATGCCTATCAATGTAGATGGGCGCCATATCCTGCTGGTCGATGATGTGCTCAATACCGGGCGCACCCTGCGGGCGGCACTCAATGAGCTGTTCGATTTTGGCCGTCCTGC
>JANMZU010000155.1:0-2178 GCA_031383585.1 Betaproteobacteria bacterium | reverse complement strand
GCCGCGAGATCGACGCCATCCGCAACGAAGTCATGGACACGCGCGGAGAGCGTGACCGGACTTACATTCTCAACGTCATCCGTGTTCAACGCAGCCTTGCACTTGGTGGGCGAGTCGCCATCTTGCTGAGCATTCTTCTGTTACCGGCGGTGGATCTTGCAGCCGGCGGTTGGCTGGCGTTTGGTAGCGTGGTCGGCATCGGCGTGGCCATGCTGGGACTCGCCAAAATTATCGAGAATATGGAAATCGGCCACAACGTCATGCATGCCCAGTGGGATTGGATGCGCGACCCGAATATCCAGTCCAACACCTGGGAGTGGGATCACGTCTGCCCGTCAGACCAATGGAAGCACAGCCACAATGTGGTTCATCACACGTGGACCAATGTGATCGGCAAAGACCCGGATGTCGGCTATGGCGTCTTGCGAGTTTCAGCCCAGCAGCGTTGGCGTTTCAAATTCTTGCCGCAGGCATTTACCAACCTGCTGCTGTGTCTGTTTTTTGAATGGGGTATCGGTGTTCATGATGTCATGTGGGCGGACAAAACCGGCGCAGGCAGCGCGCGGCAGATGCTACGACGACTTGTCTGGAAAGCGTGGCGCCAGGTGCTAAAGGATTTCATCCTGTGGCCAGCGTTCGGCGCGGTGCTGACAGTGCCCGCTAGCCTGTTGCTGGGATTAAATGTCGGCAATATCGCTTTGCTCGCCTTTGCCTGGATCGCTGCCGCCAATCTTGTCGCCAACATTATTCGCAACATTTGGACCAACGTGATTATTTTCTGCGGCCATTTTCCTGGCGGCGTGCACCACTTCACTAAAGCCGATGTTGAGGGCGAAACCCGAGCGCAATGGTATGTCCGGCAGTTGCTCGGAAGCTGCAACATCGGCGGTGGCAAGTTGTTTCACATTCTGTCGGGCAATCTCAGCCATCAGATCGAGCATCACTTGTTTCCCGATATGCCCAGCAATCGTTACCCGGAAGTCGCGCCACGTGTGCGTGCGCTCGCCGCGCGCTATCGACTACCCTATAACACCGGCTCATTCGTGCGCCAGTACGGCACGACGACGTGGACCATTTGGCGGCTGGCTTTCCCAGGTGGCGCCAAGTAGGGAACGCACCCGGTTGCAACTCGCCTAAACGCTGATTTAAGCCTTAGAAAAATGTTTTGATGATCCAGGTGGCGCCGCCGGCCACCAAGACATAGCGAAACAATTTCCCGACTGCGAACAGCAACATGCACAGCCAGAAGTTAAAGCGCATCCAGCCGGCCGCAACACAGAGCGCATCGCCAAACAGTGGCACCCAGCTAAATAGCAACGACCATACGCCGTATTTCTTTACCCACTCGATGGCGCGCCCCTCGGCTTTGTTCGGGAAAAGCCGCCCGAGCCAGTACGACGTGACACCGCCCAGGGTGTTGCCAACCGTGGCGACTGCGACGGCGGTCCAGACGAGATCAGGAAACTTCGCCAGCAGCCCGATGAGAACAACTTCGGATGAACCAGGCAGCAGCGTTGCGGAGATGAAAGCAGATGCAAACAGACCCCAAAGGCCTGTTTCGGGCGAGAACTCGAACATTTGTGGTTTTTCTATGCGAGTGAAGACGACGCTCAGAGAGAGCCAAGCGGAACAAGTTCCCCGCTTGTTGTGCGTTCCGTGCATTTTAGCTGCGTAAGCGTTTGGCGGCCGCAATTGAGCTGATCCGGGTCGGTTCAAGGCGCTCAGCAAGTGCCTTGTTGAATCAATGTGCCAGGCACCCATGACGCTTCCTTGCGAGGTTTCCAACTGGCGCCTATGGCAATCTCTCAAAACGCCGTCGTCCGCGCGCAGGCCGGAAGGGAGGCGGGAGATGAGGCGGGAAAACTGGAGGCGCGACAGGCATGAGCGTAACAGTGGAAGTTTCCGCCAGCGCAACCTGTCAAAGCTGGATCGTGAACGGGTGTGCGACAGGAATGGCGTCCGCCTTTTCTTGCCGTACTGCAGATTCGTCGGTGTTCGGAAAGTCAGGCCGGTGCGTGGACCGTGTAAGCAAACGCGCGTTAGCGCGACTCATTTGCTCGGATCGACGATCCGAAGTAATCTATGGCCGTTTTCCCACATACTAATTACTCTCAGGAATTCAAATGAAACTCTCAACCCGTGTATTCGCGCGTCTTGTGCTTGGTGCCACTGCCGCCG
>JANMZU010000137.1:0-1814 GCA_031383585.1 Betaproteobacteria bacterium | reverse complement strand
GTAGGCGAGATCCAGCCCGCGCGCCTTCAGCGTCGCAATGGTTTTCGACAGGTGCTTGTCCTGGCGTTTGCCGGAAAGGATTTCGTCGCCGATGATGATGATGCCGATGGTTTTCATGTCGCAATTTGTCGATGGGGCATTGAAGAGGCAGATGCTTATTCGGCGCGGATCTCAGGGCGATTTCAGCCTGAAAGCCGCGCCGATATTGGAGTCTGACGAAATTTGATGATCAAGGATTCACGGCAATCAACTGCACCTCAAATATCAACGTTGCATTCGGTGGAATGACGCCGCCCGCACCGCGTTCACCATAGCCAAATTGCGGCGGAATGATCAGCGTCCGTTTTCCGCCGACCTTCATGCCTGCGACGCCTTCATCCCAGCCGCGGATCACGCGTTTGCCGCCCAGTGGAAAGACAAATGGCTGGTTGCGTTCAACCGAACTGTCGAACTTGGTCCCTTTGCCGCCAGGTTGCTTGGCGTCGTACAGCCAGCCGGTGTAATGAACGGACACGGGCATCCCGGCCTCCGCTGGTTTGCCAGAACCGACTACGGTATCAATCAGGGTCAGTTCGGTCGCGGTGGTCGGCAACGGCGCTTTGGCATCGAGGACAACCGGCACGGCGGCGGGCGGGGGCGCGGTCGTTGCAGCAGTAGATGCCGTGCTCTGACCAGACAGGCTGGTAGACGTTGCTCCCGCCTTTCCCTCATCGCTGCGCGGCACGATGTTGAGTAGTTCTATGTCGAACATCAGGTTCGAGTTCGCTGGAATATTTGGCCGCGAGCGGTCTCCATAGGCCAAGCTAGCGGGAATAATGAGTGTCCGTTTGCCTTTGATGCGCATGCCGATGAGTCCTTGATCCCAGCCCTTGATAACCCTGCCGACGCCAATGATGAAGCTGAACGGCGCAATACGCGCGCGCGAGGTATCGAATTGGGCGCCCTTTCCGTCTGGCTTGGATGGGTCGTAAATCCAGCCGGTGTAATGGACCAATATCGGACTGCCCGAGACGCTGGGAGGTAATGAGGTATCGCCGATTTCGCGATCAATGATTGTGAGCTGCGTCAGCTCTTTTGGAAGTGGCCGATCAGGTGCAAGACGAAGTGGCGCCGCATTAGCCGCGGGCAGTGGCGCCGCCGTTGCAGCGATTGCTGCCGGTTTTGCGGGATCGGTCGTAGCGACGGCGTTCAAGGCCGCCAACGTGACAACGATAAGTGGCAATAAGGGGTATGACTTTTTCATGGATGTTCCGATGTAAATGAGAGTTGTGCTACTTGCCTTTGGCGATGCCTTCGCGACGCGGGTCTGCGCCGCCCTGCCAGCCGTTTGCAGTGCGCATGATGCCATGCAAACCGCTCGGTAAATCGACCACGCGTACCTCGTGGCCCATCGCCTTTAACGCGCCGGTCAGGTTTTCGATGGACGTGCCTTTTTCGATTTCAGTGGGACCGTTGCGACTGCCAAAGTGGGGTGCCGAAATGGCAGCCTGGATATCCATTCCCCAATCGAGTGTCGACACCAGGGTTTGCGCTACAAAATTGATGATCACTGAACCCAGTGGGCTGCCGAGCACCATATGTAACTTGTCCTGATCATCGAAAACCAGTGTTGGCGACATCGAGCTTCGCGGACGTTTGCCGGGATAGACGGCATTAGCGACTGGCCGCCCATTTTCCGTGGCAGTCATGGAAAAGTCCGTCAGGGTGTTATTGAGAAAGAAGCCGCGCACGAAAACGCGGCTACCGAAGCGCGACTCGATCGAGGTCGTCATGCTGACGGCAGTGTGCCAAGAACGCAGAGCCCGCAGTTTGGG
>JANMZU010000078.1:0-2933 GCA_031383585.1 Betaproteobacteria bacterium | reverse complement strand
CGTGGTTGCCGGAAAACCCGCAATTACAATCTTGCCGTTTGATTGTATGGCGGCTGCCATCAATTTTCCAACGTGAAGGTCGGTCGGACTGGAGATTCCCTGGCCGGGTTTGGTATTGTCAAGCAGGCCTTCCGCAGTAAGCCATACGATCTGGTATTGCTCCCGAGAGTTAAGGCCGTCCCGAAAACTCATTCGAAGCAACAGTATCGCGCTGTCATTCGCGCCGGCAAACAGCGCCACCGGTGTGTAGTACTTGCTGGTTGAAAAAAGCGCGCCGATAATCAGGTCGCCACCAATAGCGTAGGTCTGGTCAACAGTCCCATCCAAATTGAGGCGCGATATGCAGACGTTTTGGCCGCTTGCGCCCGTATAGCCAACGCCCTGTGCCAGCAATGTCTTGCCGCCCGCCAGCCCTAACGCTGCACCACGACTTGCGCGAAATGAATTGGTACCAAGTGCACGACAAGTCAGGGATAACTCCGAATGTGACTGAAACAGTTCATCCGACAGGCCGTCGGGTTTTAGCCTTGCAAGGGTGGTCGTGGTTTCGATATAGCCTATCGTGCCGGTTACAAAAAACTTGCCCCCTGAATCCTGCTCAACAACCTGCGTGGGACGAAAACCCCTCGAGACCTCTATATCGCCGTTCGGTGCACTAATCGGGCTTCCATAGGCGTTGAATCGTCTCGCGCGAACGGTCTGGCTTTTGAAACGGCAAATAGCCGGTTGTGAGCAAGAGGTAACATCAACACGCGACAGGAGACTTTGTCCTTCGGCCAGGTTGGAGATCCACTGTCCGGTATGTCCCAGAATGGTGTCGCCATATCTATCAATTCCGCCAGCGGTGCTGCGCGTAAAACCAGCAAAGGCAAAATCGCTGTCCAAGGAACCATTTGGCAAAAGTCGCGTAGTGAATTCCAGACTACGGTCTTTGCCGGTTGCCAGAACGCGCCCTGCGGCATCGGTGGTTACGAAATAAGCGGCAGACCCAGTATCAGTCGGAAAAGTGGCGATGCCGCTCTGCGCGAAGGACCGATCAAAATCGCCTGGCGCAGCGATTGTCTCAGTCGAAAGCGTTACTGACAGCGCGATAAACGCGAATGCGAAATGACTTACGCGCTTATGCGACATGCCCCGTCGCGGCTTGGAAACGACTTGCATTGTGAACCTCGGCTGCGGATACAACATGAATGTCCGGCGCTACTTGATTTCTAATACCGAGCGGCTTGTGAAATACAGTTTGGCTTCCATAGCGGAAATAAATGAATTCACCAGCGAACCGGAGCTTCCTGCACGTTGGCGATGCAGTCTCCGCAGCGACATATTGCACAATATCAGCCTTGAACAAAGCTGGCTGTAGGCGAAATACTTAAAATAATTTCTGTCAGAACATCCACTGATCACAGCGAGTGATTTTTCGGGCGGAATGCGGTGGCGCTCCAAGATGCAGGAAGCGCTGCTCGTCTATGTGGCGAAACGTACAGACGACCCTGCTGCTGTTAGCGCAGCATTCAGAAGTATGTAGGCACACGCAGCAGTCGATACTCGCACCGGCACAGATCTCCGATTCCTTCGCCGCCATCCCCCTATCCACTCAAGGCTCGTCGCATGACAAGTTTTAAGCCGAAACCAAATTTGATCAAGATCGACCTAGAAGAACATTTGATCACTGACCGGCAGCCACACCATCCGCCATCAGGGTTTTCAGATCATTTTGCGTTAGGGTTCACCAAGGTGCTGCGCTGGGGCGCAGATACGTTTTTTGCCAAGCGATATGGTCATCGCGCAATAGTTCTAGAAACAGTCGCAGCCGTGCCCGGAATGGTCGGCGCCACGATTCAGCACTTAACCTGCTTACGGCGCATGAAGGATGACGAGGGTTGGATTCGTACTCTGATGGAAGAGGCCGAAAACGAGCGTATGCATTTGATGACATTTATTGAAATTGCCCAGCCGACATTTTTTGAGCGCGTCGTGGTGATGGTTGCGCAGTGGATTTTCTATGTGGGGTTTTTCATTTTGTATCTGATTTCGCCGCGCACCGCACATCGCGTGGTGGGCTACTTTGAAGAGGAGGCAGTGATCAGCTATACGATGTACTTGCAGGAAATTGACGAGGGTCGTACACCCAATGTAGCGGCACCGGCCATCGCAAAGCATTATTGGAAAATGTCGCCCGATGCGACGCTGCGTGATGTCGTGCTCCTCGTACGTGCGGACGAAGCGCATCACCGCGACATTAATCATGGCTTCTCAAGCACGCTTGGCGGTGAGCCGGTGGCAGCAGCGCGTGTCGCGCCATATCCAGACCACGCAGACGAAATTCGAATACACATCTAGCTTTATTCGCGCTTCAATCGCTGCATCCTTCGGCCTTTTTGCAATTTTTATGCGTTTGAAAGCTAACCCCGCAACCACTAGGAAACAGCATGGCCGAACGCATTGATTTTTTGAAAGGCCCACCGACCAATGTTTTTGGTGCGTTCTATCCGGTTGGCTACGGTGTACTGGCGTTGCAAGCGGTCACGTAAAAAGTCTATTCGGCGGGCGCCGCAGTCAAACAATTAACCGCCCCGCACGATTCGCAATGTCGATTTTCGCCACAGCCCCAGAATTAAAATCGAGCCGATCCGCCTCAATACCATCGCTAAAGATAACGCCGTTTTCCGGCATTTGTGAGGCCAACAAGAGCGGTTGTCTTCTGGTTATGTTGCCAAAAACCAACGAAGCGCTGCTAGTCTTGCTCG
Source organism: Betaproteobacteria bacterium (assembly GCA_031383585.1). Classification (GTDB taxonomy): domain Bacteria; phylum Pseudomonadota; class Gammaproteobacteria; order Burkholderiales; family Usitatibacteraceae; genus UKL13-2. Next base: position 186 of record JANMZU010000078.1, on the reverse strand, counting down.
GGAACGGTTCGCGCACCGCAAAGAGAAGTTGATCGGTATCCCATGGCTGTGGCTGGTAAGTACTCGTTTTTGACTTTCCGTGAAGCGAATTGGCAATGGCAAGTGAGCCGGTCACTACACTCTTCATCCAACCCGTCGAGCCAAGTCCGGTGGAAACATTGATGCCGCTGGAAGACTGGATTTCGG
>JANMZU010000052.1:0-2525 GCA_031383585.1 Betaproteobacteria bacterium | reverse complement strand
CAAATCGAGTTCAAGAATGACACTGGCGCCGCGTCCGCCAATGAGGGCAAAAAGCGTAGATCGTCTATTAGTGCGGCGTTACGGGCATTTTCGCTCGTGAAGGCGCGCTGGTGCTTGTGTTTGAAATCTTTGGCAAGCGATAAACCTCACTCGAAGGCACGCGCCGTTCAATCCCTTCTCCTTGGGGACAAGGGAACTCTACAAGCCATCAGCCGACTTTCCCCCGACCAGAAAACACCTTACCCCGCGCCGCCAAATACAACAACACCACCAACACCACAAACGGCAGCATCGACAACGCATCCGAATACGCCCCCTGAAAGAACGGGTTGTTCTTCGTCGACCAGTCGTTAAACCAAGTGTCAAACTCGACGAACACCCCCGCCGACAGCGCAATGAAAATCCCTGCAATCGCGCCACCAGCGATATAACCGGATGCCATCAGCACGCCTGGCCCCTTGTCCGTCTGCGCGCAGAGTTCGACGTCGCTCATGTGCTTGTTCTCTGTCCTCGTCGCTTCCTTGCGGTCGATCAACCAGCGCACCAGACCGCCGATGAAAATCGGCGCAGACGACGATAGCGGCAAATACACGCCCACCGCAAACGCCAGCGAGGGTATCCCCGCCATTTCCAGCACCAGTGAAATCATCACACCGAACAGCACCAACTCCCAAGGCAATTTGCTGTCGAGAATGCCTTTGATGATGTACGACATGAGTGTTGCTTTTGGCGCGTCGTATTTGCGTACCGTCGTGCCATCAGGGCGCTCGACGTGCGTGCCGTTGATGCCCGGATCGACAAAATAAACCGCCACGCCATTGTCATCAACCAGATACTGCCCCTCGGGTCCGCCGACCGTGCCGGTCTTGTGCCAGACGCGATAGGTCTTGCCATCGCTGGCGGCTTGCGGACCTTCGAGTTGCGCGCGTGCCGCCAGCGATTGCACGTCAGCGCGCAAGCCGGGTGCGATCTTTTCGACAGGCACATAGACCGTCGCGGCCTGATTGAGCCCTAGCAGGATCGGCCCAAGCAGCACCGCAGAGGCCAGCGAGCCGATCATAATCGCGTACTGCTGATAGCGCGGCGTCGCGCCGACCAGATAGCCAGTTTTCAAATCCTGCGAGGTCGATCCGCCGTTCGACGCGGCGATGCAGACGATGGCGCCCACCGAGAGAGCCGTCACGTAATAAGTGCCGCCCGTCCAGCCGAGCATTAAAAATATCAAGCAGGTTAGCAACAACGTCGCTACTGTCATGCCAGAAATCGGGTTAGACGACGAGCCGATCTCACCCGTGAGGCGAGAAGACACCGTCACGAATAGAAGGCCGAACAAGACGATGAGAAACGCACCGATCAGGTTGACGTGCAACGACGGTGCCAACGTAATCCCCGCCATCAGCACCACGACGCCGATGCCTACCCACTTCAACGGAATGTCGTTCTGCGTGCGCAGTGTCGATGGCGCATCGCCCTTTACGCGGTAATCCTGCAGCCCCTGTTTCAACCCGCGCCAGATCATCGGCAGCGCTCGAAACAGGCTAATGACCCCGCCAGCCGCAACGGCGCCAGCGCCGATGTATAGCACATACGCGCCGCGAATCTGGCCAGGTTCCATTGCACTGATCAGCACCGCGCCCGGGGCCAGCGGCGTGGTGAGGCCATCGCCGAAAAACTTGATCAATGGGATCAGCACCAGATAGGTCAACACACCACCCGCGCACATGATCGACGCAATACGTGGGCCGATGATGTATCCCACACCCAGCAGCTCTGGCGAGACCTCCACCGCCACCGAGCCCGACTTCATCGGCGCACCGAACACCTTTTCCGGTACATCTTTCCATCCCTTGAGCGCAATGTTGGACACTTTGTAAATCAAGCCGATGGCAAATCCGGCAAAGATGGTGACGGCGCTGATGCCAGCACCGGCAATCGCGGTCACTTTGGCCTCGGCGCGCGAAGCCGCATCAGCGCCAGCCTTAAGCACTTCTGCGCAGGCCGAGCCTTCCGGGTATTTCAGCACGCCATGCTGCTCTACGATCAACGCCCGGCGCAGTGGAATCATCATCAGAATGCCCAGCACACCACCAAGTGCGGCAACCAGAAACACCCGCGTCAATTCCAGATCGAACCCCAGAATCAGGATCGCTGGCATCGTGACGCCCAGGCCGAACGCGAGCGATTCGCCCGCCGAGCCCGCCGTCTGCACGATATTGTTTTCAAGAATGGATGCGTCCCGAAAACCCATCTTTGCCCAGAGGCGGAAAAGCGTGATCGAAATCACCGCGACGGGAATCGAGGCGCTGACGGTCAAGCCTACCTTCAACACAAGATAAAGCGAAGAGGCGCCGAAGACGATGCCTAGCAGCGAGCCCAAGACAACAGCGCGCAACGAAAACTCAGGGAGCGCGGTTTCTTCAGGGATGAACCTAAAAAAAGCAGTTGCCCGCGTTTTTAGCCGCAATCATGCGGCTAAAAGTGTCGGTGGATCTGCGGTTGGGAGCATGAATTTAGCGAAGGCGCGA
>JANMZU010000023.1:0-12447 GCA_031383585.1 Betaproteobacteria bacterium | reverse complement strand
CTGCTCGGGATGACAATCGCTTTGGGCGATTGTCATTTGAACATCAGTCGTATCGCATCCCAGCCGCGACCCAGCAGACCCGCAACGGGGACACTTTCGAGCGCGACGACGGGAAACTCCGCGATCAATTTATCATTCTGCGTCAGTTTCATTACGCCCGCCTTCTGGCCCGGTGAATACGGTGCGATCAGTGGCTGCATGGTGATCAGGTTCGCCTTCATGCCGACGAACTTGTCTTTCGGTAGCGTAAGCCAGACGTCGCGGTCAAATCCGAGCTTGACGGTGTTCTGCGTGCCCTTGAAAATCTCCGGCGTCGCGATGGCTTCGCCCTTTTTGTAGAGCTTTTGCGAATCGAAAAACTGGAAGCCGAAATTCAATAGCTTCTGGCTCTCCTGTGTGCGTGCGACATCCGAGGTCGTGCCGAGCACCACGGAAATCAAACGCCTAGCCTTGTCGCCTTCACCGCGTCTGGCGGTGGCAGCGAGGCAAAATCCCGCCGCTTCGGTATGGCCCGTTTTCAAGCCATCAACAGTGGGGTCCAGCCACAGCAGGCGATTGCGATTGGGCTGGGTGATTTTGTTGTGCGTGAATTCGCGTTCCTTGTAATAGGCCACATCGGTTGGGAATTCGCGCATCATCGCGTCGGCGAGAATAGCGATGTCCTCAGCGGTGGAGTAATGCTGTGCATTGGGCAGGCCAGTGGCGTTGAGGAAGTTGCTATTCTTCATGCCAAGCTTTTGCGCTTGTTTGTTCATGAGTTGTGCAAACAAATCTTCCGATCCCGCAATGCCTTCGGCAAGCGCGATGGAAGCATCGTTACCGCTCTGCACAATCATGCCACGCAGCAGTTGTTCGACCGTCGGAGTCTGTTTGGGATCGATGAACATGCGCGAACCCTCCGCGCGCCAGGCACGCTCAGACACGGGCACGGTCTGCATCAGCGTGAGTTTCTTGTCGCGCAGCGCCTGAAACGCCAGGAAAGCCGTCATCAGCTTTGTCAGCGAGGCCGGCTCAAAACGGTCACTCGCAGCTTGTTGCGCGAGTATCTGTCCGGAGCCCGCGTCGAACAACACATAGGCGCGTGCCGCGATCGGTGGTGCCGGGATGTCGGCGCTGATGTTCGGCGCTTGCGCGAAGCTGATCGTGGCGAACATCGCAAGGGTTGAGGTCGCTGCGATAAAAATGGCAGCGAGTTTTGTAGCGGACTTTTTAATTGGCACAGTGATCGTTACTTTCAAGGTTACTGGATGACAGGAGAAAAATCGTGTGAGAGTCGGACTTGTGAGGCGATCGCCTCGGCTTCTTCCCGAGACTTGTAAGGTCCCATGCGGACGCGGAAAAGGTTGTCTTTCCGTGACACCTGCAGCGGCTCGCGGTTCCAATCGAGCTCACGCGCCAAGCGCGCGCGGAAAATTTCAGCGTTCTCCATCGAGCTGAAGGCACCCAACTGCAGATACAGGCCACCGACTTCTGGAATGATCGGCGATGTCACCACTGCAATCGGACCCGGCGTCACGATTGGCGCCACCGGAGATGGCGCGACTGTCGCAACAGGCGGGAGTTTGTCGCTGCGATCGCCCGGAAACACCCGCTCGACAATCACCATCGCACTGCCGCGACGCACGTAGTCAAGCTTGGCCGCAGCGACGTAAGAAAGGTCGATGATGCGCTCGGAATGAAATGGCCCGCGATCGTTCACCCGCACCACCACTGATTTTCCGTTGGCTGGATTGGAGACACGAACGTAGCTTGGCAACGGTAGCGTTGGATGCGCGGCAGTCATTGCATACATATCGTAGGTTTCACCGATGGAGGTCTTTTGCCCATGAAATTTGCGGCCATACCAGGAGCCGATACCCTGCTGGCGAAACGGTTCACTGGATACATTCGGCACGTAGGTCTTGCCGAAGACGGTGTAGGTGCGGTTGGCGCCACTGTGCAGTTTTTCAACTTTGGGGACGGCGTTGGGGATTTTGTCGAGGTTCGGCAGCGGGCTGTCGCCGGGACCGTCATCGAGGTAGTAGGCGCCGGGTTTAGATGGAGACGCAGTCGATTGTTTAGGCGGATCTATCTTCTTAGGGGTGGAGCCGCAGCCGACGAGGGCGAGTCCAAGTACGATTGCCGACAAAACGACGCGCAAGCGTACTTCAGGGAAAAAGTGGCCGACGTGCGATTCAATCCCGATGAGAGTCGCCGAGTAACGCAGAAGCGACGGGGGCTTTCCGCGAGGACTGTCTGAGGGCGAGTGCGGCCCTGAACCTCTAGTACGGCGGTACCACGAGCCCGAGTTCCGCAGCGGCCCGTCGTTTCGAGTAACGCAGGGAACCCCGCGCTTTTGCGGGGCGATGAACCTCGGGTCGCCTTTCTTTGCCTTCTTTCTTTGGCGAAGCAAAGAAAGAAGGTTGCCGCCGGGCAACCCCCGGCATCCCACGTCAACCAATCTATTTTCGTCGCCCTTGGCGAGGGCCTCAAAATTTCCGTACACGTCATAATGCTGAAAAAACAAACCACTAGCAGCGGCGGGCTTCGCAGGCCAAAAAACTCCCAAACACCGCACCAAATGGCGTTCTACGTTTTCCAATACAAGTACAACTTTCACGTCGACACCAACCTCTTATGTGTCGAAATACTCATCAGTATTCCAAACCCCATAAACATCGACATGATCGCCGTCCCGCCATAACTCACCAGCGGTAACGGCACGCCCACGACCGGCAGCACCCCCGTCACCATACCGATATTGACGAAGGCATATGTAAAAAAAGTCATGGTGATGGCGCCAGCCAGCAATCTTGAAAATGTGGTCGGCGCGTTCATGGCAATCATCAAGCCGCGTCCGATCACGATCATGTATAGCGTGATCAATAGCAGCAAGCCCACCATCCCAAACTCCTCACCGAATACAGCAAGAATGAAATCGGTGGAGCGCTCGGGAATGAAATCGAGGCGCGACTGGCTGCCGTTGAGCCAACCCTTGCCGAATACGCCCCCTGAGCCAATGGCAATTGTCGATTGAATGATGTGGTATCCGGCGCCTAGCGGATCGGTATTGGGGTCGAGCAGGGTGAGGATGCGGGTCCGCTGGTAGTCGTGCAACATGGGCCAGGCCAATGGCAGCGCCGCAAGACCGGCAACGACGCCGACAGTCAGCAGCTTCCAAGAAAGTCCGGCGAGGAAGATGACAAAAAAACCAGACGCAAAAATCAACACCGAGGTGCCAAGGTCGGGCTGCCGCATGATGAGCGCCGTCGGAATCAGCAGGATCAGACCTGCGACCACGTAGTCCTTGAAATTCAATCCGTCTTCCTTGCGATGGAAGTAGGCGGCCAGCAATAGTGGCACGCCGATTTTCATGATTTCCGACGGCTGAATGGTGATGAAGCCGAGATTTAGCCAGCGCCTGGCGCCGTTGCGGATGTCACCAAAGAGGGCAACGCTGACCAGCAGTGCCAGCCCGGCGACGTAAATCGGCACCGCCAGGCGCATCAGTTGCTGCGGCGGGATTCGCGCAGCGACCCACAATACGACGATGGCGGCAGTAAAGTTTCTTGCCTGGCCCAGTGTACGATCCGGTGACTGGCCGCTGGCCGAATACACGACCGCCAGCGACAGCGCAGCCAGCACCACGAGCGTGACCATCAACGGGCCGTCCAGCCGTCGCGTGACTACATCAAAAGCGCGATCAATCGCCGCTCTTGGGTTCATTCGCCGGTACCGTTTCTTTGGGTTTCTTCGGGTCGGGCAACTTGCCCAGCAAGTGGTAATCGAGTACCACGCGCGCAATTGGCGCGGCCGTTACCGAGCCGAAGCCGGCGTTCTCGGCCAGCACGGCGAGCGCAATGGTTGGCTTGTCGGCAGGCGCGTAGGCGATGTACCAGGAGTGGTCGCGAAGGTGCTGCTGCACTTTGCTTTCCTTGTATTTTTCGCCCTTCAAGTTGTAGAGCTGGGTAGTGCCGGTTTTCCCGCCGCTGATGTATCCGGCCTTCGCGAATGGACGCAAACCAGTGCCGCCGGGCTCCGTCGTGACGCCGACGAGCGCAGCTTTGATGATGGCAATGTTTTCAGGCTTCAGCGGCAATCGCGTTGCTGGATAGGTTGTCTTGTCGCTGGCGACTGACCGCATTTGGGCATCGCTGGCATTGACGATATTGCGCACAAGATGAGGCCGGAACGCGACGCCATCGTTGGCGATGGACGCTACCGCTTGCGCCAGCTGCAATGGTGTGAAGTTGTTCTGGCCCTGGCCGATTCCGGTCGAGATGCTTTCGCCCAGGTGCCATTTCGATGAGTCCGCCAGTCCCCGCGAATGCTGCTTCTCCTTCCACGCCCGCGAGGGCAAAATGCCGTCCATTTCGCCGCCAATGTCGATTCCGGACTTGCGCCCGAAACCGAGCATCGACAGGAACTCGGCGGTCTTGTCGATATCTGTTTCCGAGGCGAGCTGGAAATAATAGGTGTCACAAGAAACCACGATCGACTTGTGCATGTCGACCGTGCCGTGGCCACCCTCAAGATCGTCTCGCCAGCGGTGGGCAACATTCGGCAACGTGAAATAGCCAGGATCGCGGATGCTTTGTGATGGCGTGCGCTTGCCCGATTCGAGTGCTGCCAAGGCCAGAAACGGCTTGAGCGTCGAGCCGGGTGGATAGGCGCCGCGCAGCACGCGATTGAGTAGCGGCTTGTCGGGCGAATTGTTGAGCAGATCCCAGTTTTGTGGGTCGATACCATCGACGAAAAGATTGGGGTCAAATCCGGGCCTCGATACCAGCGCCAGCACTTCACCCGTGTTCGGGTCGATGGCGGCAAGGGCACCGCGAAACTCACCAAACGCTTCCTCGGCGATTTTTTGTAGCTTGATATCGAGGGTTAGCGTGAGGTTGTTACCGGCAATCGATTCGGACTTCGCCAGTGAGCGAATCGCGCGTCCGCCAGAGTCGACCTCTACCTGCTCCGAACCAGTAGTGCCGTGCAATTCAGACTCGTAACTACCTTCGATGCCGAGCTTGCCAATATGGTCGGTGCCTTTGTATTTGAGCGTCAGACCATTGGCCTCAATGCGCTTCAGATCGGCATCGTTGATGCGGCCGATATGGCCGATGGCGTGCGAAGCGACTTCGCCAAAAGGATAGCTGCGAAACAGCCCGGCGCTGATTTCAAAACCGGGAAAGCGGAAACGATTGACAGCAAAGCGGGCGATTTCCTCGTCGTTGAGTCGATTGCGCAACGGTAAAGACTCAAAATTCTTGCTGTCTTCGAGCAAACGCTTGAACCGGCGCCGGTCGCGCGGCTGAATATCGACGATGCCGGCTAGGGCATCGAAGGCGGCGTCGAGGTTTTGTACCTTCGATGGGGTCACCCGCAGCGTATAAGCCGAGTAATTTGCCGCAAGTACGACACCGTTGCGATCTGTAATGATGCCGCGATTGGGCACCAGCGGTACCAATGACGTGCGGTTCGCCTCGGCGAGCGCGTGAAAATAATCGCGCTTGACGACTTGCAGGTAAAACATCCGCGAGGCCAGCGCGCCAAAGCCGAGCATGATGGCGAGGCCGGTGACGAGAACACGATTGCGAAACGTGTTTAGCTCCGCTTCGCGATTTTTGATGGCGGTGCCGACCATAGTTAACTGATCATTTGTCCGGGACGCAGACGAAGCCGTGGCAGCGCCAAAAAGACGCTGATGGCCGGCCACAGGATGGCGCTGAGCAACGGCGAGAATATGAGCCAGATGCCAGACAGTTCACGGCCCATCGACAAATTGAGCCCCACACTGATGAGTTGCGCCAGAGACAGCAGGGCGAGGACGTGTAGTCCCTGTGCGGGCAAGCTTTGTTGCAGCACACGCACGCGCAAAAGCTGGGCTAAAAATACGACGACGACATAAATCAGTGCATGTTGGCCCAGCAGTGCACTGTCCGCGACATCCATCAACAAGCCGAGCAGGAACCCCAAACCCTGTCCGACCGAGCGGGGCTCCTGCATGGCCCAATAGAGCAGGATCAACAGTACGAAGTCCGGATAAACCTGAAGCGCCAGGCCGCGCCACGGCATCAAATTAATCAGAAACGCAACGACAAATGAGCCAATGAGTAAACGTAACGGCACGGGCAGTCGCATTGAATCGCGGGAGGCAGGAGTCAGGTCCATGGTTTCTCTAGCGGATTTCGCGACGTTTGGGGCCGGTCCGCTCGCGACCCGGCTTGTTTTCTTCGGCCTTGACGTCCGGCTGTGGATATTCCTTGAGCTCTTCCTGGGTCAGCACCTTCACGAAACGATGTTGCTCCGTGCCTGACGTCGGTGTTGCCGAAATGCGCGCAAACTGAAATGCCGGATTGCGATCAACACTGGCGACGGTTGCCACCGAAAGTCCGGCGGGATAGGTGCCGTCGATGCCGGACGTCACCAGCGCGTCGCCAACCTGGATGTCGGCCCCCAGCGGAATGAACGGGACGTCAATGGAGCCGTCGCGCCCATTGCCGACGGCGATCGCCCGCACACCGCTACGCAGCGCCATGACGGGCACCGACTGGTTCTTTTCCGTCGATAACGTAACCTCCGAGGTCAATACGCCAATCGCGGTGAGCTGTCCCACCACGCCCACAGCGTCAATGACGACAAGTCCGGCCCGCAGCCCGTGCGAACTTCCCTTGTTGATGACCACCTTTCGAACAAAGGGGTTGCGTGCGTCGCGAATGATTTCCGCGAGCACGCCGCGATCACCAAAGCGCTTGTTGGCCTCGCTCAGGGTCGTCAGATATGTGCGCTCCGCGCGGATTAACTGTGCCTGTTGATGTCCGGCAGTCAATTCCATCACCTTCGCATTGAGCGTAGCATTCTCGGTGATGAGTCTGCCCTGCTCAGAAAAGTATAGTCCCAGGTTCTGGACGAGCTTGCCCGGCAGCATCATTGCCTGCTCGATTGGCGTCAGCACTACCGATACACCCAGACGCACGAAAGCCAGCGCCTGAAAGCGGTGATCGGCAATCATGATGGCGATAGCGACGAGCGAAAAAAAGGTCAACCTCGCGAGAGGACTTGGCCCGCGCGTAAAGAAATTTTCTTCTTGGTAGGCTGACATTTCAACCCGATCCCGTCTTAAGTATTACCAGCTGCCCCATCCCACAACCAAGGGGGCCATGTATCAAGATTCGTTGGTAAACACGGAACCCAGCTTGTCCATTTCTTCCAGCGCGCGTCCCGAGCCGCGTACCACGCAAGTCAGCGGATCGTCGGCAACAATGACTGGCAGCCCGGTCTCTTCAACCAGCAGCCGGTCGAGCTCGCGCAGAAGCGCTCCACCACCAGTCAGGACCATGCCTTTTTCGGCGATGTCGGCACCTAGCTCTGGTGGTGTTTGTTCCAGCGCGGATTTGACGGCTGACACAATGGAATTGAGCGGTTCGGTCAGCGCCTCCAGGATCTCGTTGGACGAAATGGTGAACGAGCGCGGAATACCTTCGGCGAGGTTGCGGCCCTTGACCTCCATCTCGCGCACTTCACTGCCTGGGAAAGCCGAGCCGATAGTTTTCTTGATGTTCTCCGCGGTCGCTTCACCGATCAGCATGCCGTAGTTGCGGCGGATGTAATTGATGATGGCCTCGTCGAATTTGTCACCACCAACGCGTACCGATGCGGAGTAAACGATACCGCCGAGCGAAATGACGCCGACTTCGGTAGTGCCGCCGCCGACGTCGACGACCATCGAGCCGGTCGGCTCGGCAATCGGCAGACCCGCACCGATGGCAGCGGCCATCGGTTCTTCGATCAGGAATACCTGCGATGCGCCAGCGGCAACGGCGGACTCCCGAATTGCGCGGCGTTCAACCTGGGTTGAGCCGCAGGGCACGCAGATGACGATGCGCGGGCTAGGCAAATACCACTGGGCGTCATGCACCTTCCGAATGAAGAATTTCAGCATGTGTTCAGTGGTGTGAAAGTCAGCGATGACGCCATCTTTCATCGGGCGAATCGCCGTAATGTTGCCGGGCGTTCTGCCGAGCATCATTTTGGCCGCGTGGCCGACGGCTTGGATGGTTTTTTTAGAGTTGGGTCCGGAATCCTGTCGAATGGCGACGACCGAAGGCTCATCCAGAACAATGCCTTTGCCACGAACGTAAATGAGGGTGTTTGCGGTGCCGAGATCGATCGCCAGATCGGTGGAGAGGTACTTCGAGAAGAACGAAAACATGTAGCCTTTCTTGGTGCCGGTGCGCAGGTCGTTGCGCACCGCATTTCTCACCCTCTCCCTGGGGAGAGGGCTGGGTGAGGGGTTGGTCCGGCCTGACGACTCATCCCGGCTTGCCGGAACAATGTTTCAAGTGACGGACCTGCCTGCAGTCGTCTCCGGTGCGCTTGAATTCACGGCGGCGGCTGCTGAAAAATTGTTCTTTTTACCGAGGTTTCCCCTATAGAGGCGGGGCTTTTCGGCGAATGGACTATAATACCGTATCAGTTCGCGAAAAGCATGTCGATTGCCAGCAATTTCACCGCAAATCCACGCTTTTTTGAGGAACTTTCCCGATCTGTAATCTCCGCGAATCTTGATCAAGCCAGTCAGCCGCGCATGAAACTCACCTCCGACGACCTCAAGCGCATCGCGCATCTGGCGAGAATTGCCGTAACCGAGGACGATGTTGCCCTCATGCAGACCCAACTCAACGGCATCTTTGGGCTGATAAGTGAGTTGAAAGCTGTCGACACCAGCGGCGTTGAGCCCCTTTCTCACCCCTTGGACATCGTGCAGGACATGGCGCAACGCTTGCGCGAGGATCGCATTACCGAGGCTGACCAGCGCGAGGCGAATATGGCAAACGCGCCCGCGCAGGAAAATGGCCTGTTCCTGGTGCCGAAAGTGCTTGAGTGAGCCGCCCATGAATTTCGCTCACGCGTCTCTCAAGGCACTTCGTGCTGCGCTGGACTCAAAACAGGTATCGGCAACCGAGCTGGCCGAGTATTTTCTGGCGCGCGCTGAAAAAGCGCTGGCGCTGAATGCATTTCTGCATATTGATCGTGGCTTGACGCTTGGGCAGGCGCGCGAAGCTGACGCACGCATCGCCCGCGGTGAAACGACCGCGTTGACTGGTATTCCCGTGGCGCACAAGGACATTTTTGTCACCCGCGACTGGCGTTCGACCGCCGGCTCCAACATGCTGGCTGACTACGTTTCCCCATTTGATGCGACTGTCGTCGAAAAATTGGGCGCCACTGACGGCAAAGGCGCAGGCATGGTTTGCCTCGGCAAACTGAACTGCGATGAATTCGCCATGGGCTCGTCCAACGAGAACTCTGCATTCGGCCCGGTCAAAAACCCGTGGAATTTGGCGAAAATTCCCGGCGGCTCGTCGGGCGGGTCGGCTGCGGCGATTGCCGCCGGGCTGACACCGGCCGCCACCGGTACTGATACTGGCGGGTCATTGCGCCAACCAGCCGCCATGTGCGGCGTGACCGCCATCAAACCTACCTATGGCCGCGTCTCGCGCTACGGCATGATCGCCTTCGCCTCCAGCCTCGATCAGGGCGGACCGATGGCAAAAAGTGCGGAGGACTGTGCGCTGCTGCTCGACGCCATGGTTGGCTTTGACGAGCGCGACTCCACCAGTTTGAATAGTCCAGAAGCACTAACCCCAATAATGGCCGGCTTCCTGGCGGCATTTGCCTTGGAAAGCCGCGCCGATGCTGGTGCTCCACTGAAAGGCATAAGAATCGGCGTACCCAAGGAATTTTTCGGGGCTGGTCTCGCCGACGATGTTGCTGGTGCCGTTGAAGCCGCATTCGCTGAATTCGAAAAACTCGGCGCCGTCCGCGTTGAGATTTCACTGCCGCGCACGACGCTTGCGATTCCAGCGTACTACGTCATCGCACCGGCCGAAGCCTCAAGCAACCTGAGCCGCTTTGACGGCGTGCGCTACGGTCATCGCACCAAGAACTATCGCGATCTGGCAGAGATGATCGCCAATTCGCGCGCCGAAGGCTTTGGTGCAGAGGTGAAGCGCCGCATTCTCACCGGCGCCTATGTGCTGTCACACGGCTATTACGATGCCTACTATCTGCAAGCCCAGCGCGTGCGCCGCCTGATCGGCCTGGACTTTCAGGAAGCGTTCAAGTCCTGCGATTTCATCATGGGCCCAGTCGCGCCGACCACGGCGTGGGACATCGGTGCGAAAAACAACGACCCGGTGGCGATGTATCTCGAAGACATTTACACCTTGGGCGTGAGCCTGGCGGGGTTGCCAGGCATGTCGGCGCCATGCGGCTTTGGCAATGGCGGTATGCCTATCGGATTGCAAATCATCGGTAACTACTTTGATGAAGGTCGCATGCTCGCTGCGGCACACCAGTATCAGCAGGTCACTGACTGGCACACGCGCCGTCCGGAGGCGTTAAGATGAGCGCGATTCCAATAGGCTGGGAAGTCGTGATCGGGTTGGAGACGCACGCCCAGCTGTCTACCGCATCGAAGATTTTTTCAGGTTCACCTACACAATACGGCGCGCTGCCAAATACACAGGCCAGCGTGGTCGATTTGGCGCTGCCGGGCACGTTGCCGGTGTTGAACAAAGGTGCGGTCGAATGCGCGATCAAGTTTGGCCTGGCGGTGAATGCCACCATCGCGCCGCGCTCGATTTTTGCGCGCAAGAATTACTTCTATCCTGATCTCCCCAAAGGCTACCAGATCAGCCAATACGAGCTACCGGTGGTGGTTGGTGGTGAAGTCAAAATTGCCGTCGGCAATGTAGAGAAAACGGTGCAGTTGACGCGCGCGCATCTGGAGGAGGATGCTGGCAAATCCCTGCATGAAGGCCTCGAATCGAGCGGCGTATCGGGTATCGATTTGAATCGCGCCGGCACACCTTTGCTCGAAATCGTCACCGAACCGTGCATGCGGTCAGCCGAAGAGGCGGTTGCGTATGCCAAGGCGCTGCACGGCATCGTCACCTGGATCGGCATCTGCGACGGCAATATGCAGGAGGGGTCATTTCGTTGCGACGCAAACGTATCGGTGCGTCGAGCCGGTGAGGAAAAACTAGGTACGCGCGCCGAAATCAAGAACGTCAACTCGTTTCGCTTTCTTGAGAAGGCGATTCAATACGAAGTGCGCCGCCAGATCGAGGTGATCGAAGACGGCGGCAAGGTTGTTCAGGAGACACGGTTGTACGACGCGGATCGCGACGAGACGCGGTCGATGCGCTCGAAGGAAGATGCGATGGACTATCGCTATTTTCCGGATCCGGATTTGTTGCCGGTAGAGATTTCGCGACAGTGGATCGATGAAATTAAGTCCGCAATGCCAGAGCTGCCAGAGCAAAGGCGCGAGCGCTTCGAGCGGGATTTTGCGTTATCGGCATATGACGCAGGGCAACTGACTGCGACGCGTGAATTGGCCGGCTACTTTGAGCAAGTAGTGCAAGGCGTAGGCGTTGCGAACGCGAAACTCGCTGCCAACTGGGTGCTGGGTGAAGTGTCCGCACTGCTAAACGAAATCGGCGGGTCAACCTCGCAAATTCGTCCAGCCCAGCTCGTAGGGCTGCTTAATCGAGTGATCGACCAGACAATTTCGAACAAGGCAGCCAAGGAAGTATTTCATTGCATTGCGCGTGGTGATGCTGCGGACAACGGTGACGATGCGGCAGACGTTGTCATCGAAATGCGCGGCCTGAAGCAAGTCTCCGACACGGGCGCCATTGAAAAAATGGTCGACGATGTTATAGCCGCGAATCAAAAATCCGTTGATGAATACAAAGCCGGCAAGGAAAAAGCGCTCAACGCGCTGTTCGGCCAGGTCATGAAAGCCAGCAACAAAACCGCGAACCCGGCGCAGGTTACAGAGATTCTCAAGCGCAAGCTTTCAACCTAAAAAGCTATTTGCGCGCCAGGTTTTCCTGCATCATCAGCGCCGTTGCCCGCACCTCGGAAGCATCGCTAGCCATCAATTTGGCGACCACGTTTTCCTGATCCTGCACCGAGCGATTCTGCGAGAGCTTCAGCTTGGCTTCAATGCTGGTGATGGCAATTTCAAAGCCGACAATCGCGCTGAGCTTGCTCACGTGTGCCGCTAGCCCCCGAGGATCCCAGGCTGAGTCGGAATCGCCTTCGTATTGCGCCGCCAGCTCCTTGACGATGTTCCATTTGGCCACGTCGTCGTCGATGCGCGTGACCGTGCCGCTGACGTGCACGGCCGCGTAATTCCACGTCGGCACATTCGGCACTTTCTCGTTCTCGTCTATATACCAGGTCGGCGAAATATAGCTGTGCGGCCCATGAAAAACCGCCAGCAACTGCGCGCCATCTTGAAGTGCCGCCGAATGCGGATTCGCGCGTGCCATATGGCCGACCAGTACATTCCGTACACTATCCAATTGGATCGGCGCGTGCGTCACCAGCGCCCCATCGGGCGTTGTGGTGATGAGCGTGGCAAAGCCGAAGTCGTGGATCAGGTGCTGGCCGCGC
>JANMZU010000012.1:0-11985 GCA_031383585.1 Betaproteobacteria bacterium | reverse complement strand
CACCTATATTTAAACTTCCCAATCGGGACTAAAATAAGCCTGTCGGTACTACAAAATGCAAAAATTCAACAAACGACTCATGCGGCGCCGATACGATTGAATATGCGCGCCATATCTTCTCTCCATCCTCCTTGACGAGGCCAATACGCGCGAACTGACCCGGCACAAAAACGTACCGGGGATCTCGCCTGACGCGAAATGACATCAGCGCAGGATTCCAGCGATGTAGCCAGACGACTGGTTCTTCAGTAATGAGTGTCGCCGACGATGATTCAGTGTGTTGCGCCAGTTCAGTTGACGGCGCGGGTGGAACAGGGACGTTAGACATAGTGCAGACCGGGATGCGCCTTGGGTTTAGCGCTGGGGCGCAGGATATCGCTAGTCTAGCAAATTGGCAGTCGTTGGTTTACGCCCGTCGCATGCAACTTTACTAGCAGTCGCTGCACATGGGCGTGCGCAAAATCGCAGAGCGCCAACTGGCGCGGTGTTTCGAGCGTTTGGGCTCCAGGAATAGCACCAGCACTAGACTTTCAATTCCGAACTCAGCCTCCGCGCTGCAACGCCGGACGCGACACTTTGCCCCCAATGCTAAACGAGGCGCGGTCTTGTGCGACGCTTGAGCGTATTTCTGAATTCAAGCTGCCCGTCACGGCCCCGGTGGCCAACGAGACACTTACGTTGCCGTTGGCTAGCAACACGCCGCCGATCAGTTTTAATTTTTCATAACGGATGACGCCATCGGCAACGCGCAGCTGACCTGTCAGGTCGCTGAATTTTGATTGCCCGCCTACGCTGCCAGGCGAACGTATTGCCTGCACCAGATCCACGTTGCCCAGCGTACCCTCCTTCAACTCAAATTCCCCCTGAATAGTCGGCTTATCCAGCAGCGCGCCAACCGTTGGCGCCTCGCCCGAAACGGAAAACTTGCCATCGAGTTTGCCGGAGAGTGAAATATCCCTCGTGAAAACGGCCGTGAGTTGATCGACCTTCACTTTCTCGAGCCCAAATTCACCTTTAAAGGAAATTCCTTGCTTCCAGGACACCTTCACGCTTCCGGTTGCGGACCCCTCAAACAGTTTTGCTTCCACCACCGGAAAAACCATCCCGCCGTCGAACATGGTACCGCTGGCGGTCAAACTCGAAATCGGTATTGGCGTCCCTAGCGGCAGATTCATGCCCCGCGTTGAAAACTCCACGGCCCATGCATCGTTTACGCCGGCATCCGCCGGAGCATCAGTAGATGCTGGCTTGTTCGGTGCCAGATCGATGGTCCACTTGCCATCCCGCGCTCGCGATGTTGCTTGAACGACCTTGCCGGTCTTATCGATTCTCAGGTCAGCGTCGAAGGCATCAACGGCCACGCCACTTACACTAATCTTTACGTCTCGCAGCGCGATTTTTGATATTTCAATGCCTTTTCCACGACCTTCGGCTTCCGCCCATTTAAGTACCCGCGGCAATGCCTCGGGTGCAATCGTGATGTCACTCAATTCCATTGTGTCAATGACAAAGCGCTCACCAAACAGGGTTGCCAGATCCATATAGAGTTTGCCGCTAGCCGCCTTTGCGTCGTAGGCCTTGCCAAACTGCAGATTCTCAATTTTGACGTGCGGACGCGGGAACAAGGCGAGTTTGAGGCTTGATGTGGCAACATCGTCATGTAGCCACTCTGCCAGCGCCTTCGCCAGGCGCGTGTTCACGGCGCCCAGCGGAACAAAGGGCAGTGACCCCAATGCGAGCACCGTAAAGACGATCAACCCCACCACCAGCCAACGCAGACCACCGCCGCCGCCTTTTTTGCCGCGCCGTAACGGTGCGACGACTGCATCATCGCCTGCATGTTCCCGTTGACCCGCCAGCTCCTTGAGTCTGGCAACTTGCGCCTCGCGTTGCCGCAGTTCTGCTTCCTCTTCTGCGCGCGCCTTTTCCTCAGCTTTTTCTCGACCTTGCCGCTCGATGGCGATACGCGCTTCGGCTTCCTGTTCGATGCGTTCTCGCTGCGCCGTCTGTTCAGCGGCCTCCTGCAAAGCGCTCTCGCGTGCGCGCATTTCCGTGAGCGCCTTATTTTCAGCGTCCTCGCGGGCGCGTCGTTCCGCATCAAATTTGGCCTGGTTTTCGCGGTCAGACTTCTCGTGCATTTCCTGCTCTATCAGCATCCGCGCCTGCGCCTGAATTTTTGCCTCCTGTTCGGCCTGCAGGCGGGCCTTCATTTCGGCCTCAACGCGCGCGCGATCTTTTGCCTCTTCTCGCGCTCGCGCTTCGAGCCGTTGCCGATTCTGCGCCTCCATCTGCTTTCGGTTTTCTGCGTCGGTCTCCGCCGCGCGCCGCGCTTCTTCCTCCGCCTTTAATCGCACTTCGAATTCGGCTGAGGCCTTTGCAGAAGCAGCCGCCTGTGCCTCTGCGAGCCTTTTTGCTTCTGCTTCGACGATTGCACTTTCCGCACGAATACGCGCAATCTGTACTTCCATCTCGGCGCGAATGCGGACTTCCTGCTCGGCAAGCATCTTTTTTGCCTCGATTTCGGCGTTGGCTTTGGCTTCCACCTCGACCCGTGCGAGCATGCTGCGCTCGGTCTCAAGCTGATCTTCAAGCATTCTTCGCGCCTCTTCGCGCGCCTCAGCCATGATCGCCGCCTCGACCTCGGCGCGTGAGCTCTCTTCAACGTCTGACTTCATCAATGTTTCCATCTCGGCACGGACTTTCGCCTCGATTTCCTGCTTCAACTGCTGGCGCAGGTTTCTTTGCGCAGCCTCAAATTCTTGTTGCTGCCGCTTCGCGGCAGCTTCTGCCTGCACGCGCGCCTCTGCCAGGGCACGTGCTTCGGTCTCCGCTCTGCCACGCGCTTCTGCAAGCGCTTGGGCCTCGGTCTCTGCGCGTACACGCGCCGCCGCCAACGCCTTTTGTTGCTCCGCCTCTTTCTCAGCCTGCTCGCGCGTCACTGTCTGCGCCAGGCGGGCTGCGGCCGAGTCGTCACGCTGTTTCTTTTCTGCGGCAATCTTTGCGTCTAGCTCAAGCCGCGCAACTTCTGCTGCAGCTTGCGCGCGCCGCGCCTCCGTCATCGCCCGCTCCTCTGCATCGCGCCGCGCCTTCGCCTCTACGTCCAGACGGGCACGCAACTGCGCTTCGCGTTCGGCGCGCGCGCGTGCTTCAACCTGCGCTCGTTCGCGGGCCGCATTCAGTGCGGCCTTGAGTGCAACATCATCTGCCGCTGGTGCCGGCGTATGAACTGGCGCGGGCGACGTCGCCTTCTCAACTTGCCCCGAGGAGGCCGGTGTGCGGTACTGAGAGGGTTTGAATGAGGCTGTAGCTGACGGGTCGAACGCCGGTTTTTTAGCTTGGGTGAAATCGAAATCGTCGTCGTCACCGCCGAAATCGCTTAATGGCTCCTCCTTCTTGATTTCAAAGACTTTGACGTAACCGTCTTTTTCCAGCGTCGTCAGCAGCTTTGAAAGCGCCGATTCGACGAGATCAACCTTTTCGCAGAGTGTTTCGACGTTCGATTTTCCGTCGATCACCTTCAGGACTTTCATCAACTCGCGGGAGAGTGACTGAGTCTTCTTGTTTACCTGGGTAAGTCCCTTGGCTGTCTTGGTGTAAATTGTTTTTGCATCCATCGCTTAAGTCTTCTTTCAAAGATTGTTTTGACAGCGCCGGAATCTTGTTCAATCCGCCAATATTTTTTGAGCTTTTGCGGCGGCATCGCTACAAGGGACTTGCAGCGTAATTCTGCAACAATCTCAGCTTCACAATGCCGCTTAACGCAAGGCAATTATCTTCTCACGAATCACGAATGCGCGACAGGGCGAACGGCGAAGCGCCGCTGGCGACGTGTTACTTATTCAGTGTGCCACGACGGGGCAAAAATGTTGCACCGCAACATCCAAGGAAGCGTTACTTGCCGTCACGTTCCCAGTAAGGTGGGTCGCCAAAGATTTTTTTCATGAAATCTATAAACAGCCGCACTTTAGCAGGCAAGAATTTCCGGTCTGGATACACCGCATAAATATCACTGCCAGGCGCAGCGAACTTTGGCAAGACTTCCACAAGCCGCCCCTTCTCGATCTCCTCAGAAACCTCCCATGCGCTTCGCCAAGCGAGGCCGTGCCCGGAGAGCGCCCAGCGGGTGAGGACTTCGCCGTCATTGCAATGCATGTCGCCGACAACCTTTATATTGATATTCCTGGCTCCGTCGCGGAACGCCCAGCTGTCCGCCAAGCCATCCTCGGTGGCCGTAACCAGGCAGTTATGTTTGGCCAAATCAACCAGTGTGGCGGGTTTACCGTACCGCTTGAAGTAGCCTGGCGAACCGATAACCACTCGATGGTTCCTCGCCAGCTTGGTCGCGATAAGATCGGCGTTCTTCAGGTCGGCGATGCGAATCGCCAAATCTACTCGTTCGTTTTTCAGGTCAACGATGCGCTCCGACAGATGCAGAGTCACGTTCAGGTTTGGATGCGCCTCAACGAACGCCGGTAAATGCGGCGCGATGTGTTTTCTACCGAACGCAGTCGGTGCGGAAACAATCAGCCTGCCAGTCGCGCTACGCGCACCTGCGGTAAGTGACTCTTCGGCAGCTCGTAATTCGTTGAGAATATTGCGAACGTCTTCGAAAAAAGCTACACCCTCCGGGGTAAGGGTAATTTTCCGTGTCGAGCGCTTGAATAATTTCACCTTCAGTTGTTCTTCAAGCTGATCGATGCGCCTGCCGACCATCGCAGGCGTGACACCTTCGTCTCTTGCTACTGCGGAAAGGCTCTCTGTTTTTGCCACATCGAGAAATGTCTGCAACGCCTTCAGTCGATCCATTTTTCTTCCTCCGGTCTGCCGAACAGTATGAAATGCTTTCTATTCTCTAAAGATTATCTTTGTTTGAGTATCATAATACAATGGGGTCCTTAATAAGAATTGTGTCTTAAATTTGCGGGCACTTTAAAACTTTCCCTGCAGTTCGCGAAATCGTCAAATTCCCCCGAGGAGAAATACATGGCCACCGTTACCGAAATGCCCGTTGGGCTCGCGATCAGCGGCGAAATCCCGGAATCATATGCGGAGATACTCTCGCCGGGTGCAATGGCCTTCTTCGCCAAGCTCGCCCGCAAATTTGAACCGACGCGCCAATTGCTGCTCGCGGCACGCGCTATTCGCCAGAAAGAATTTGACGCCGGCCAACTACCCGATTTTCTGCCTGAAACCAAACACATCCGTGATGGACAGTGGGTTGTGGCGCCGGTTCCAGCCGATATCCACGATCGCCGCATCGAAATCACCGGCCCGACTGATCGCAAGATGGTCATCAACGCGCTCAACTGCGGCGCAAGTACCTTTATGGCGGATTTCGAAGATGCAAACTGCCCTACATGGGCAAACATGATCGACGGGCAGATTAACTTGCGCGATGCCAATCTGCGCACGATCACCTTCGAGCAGAACGGCAAACACTACAAACTCAATGACAAACCCGCCGTGCTGTTCCCGCGCCCGCGTGGCTGGCACCTCGACGAGAAGCACGTCACCCTCGACGGCATGATCGTCTCAGGCGCCATTTTTGATTTCGCGATGTATTTTTTCCACAACGTAAAGACCTTGCTCGCGCGCGGTAGCGGCGTATACCTTTACCTGCCAAAAATGGAGTCGCATCTTGAGGCGCGTCTGTGGAACGACATTTTTGTCATGGCACAGAATGAGCTCGGCGTACCGCAGGGCTCGGTCAAAGGTACGGTGCTGATCGAGACCATTGTCGCCGCATTCGAAATGGACGAGATCCTTTACGAACTGCGTGAACATAGCGCCGGCCTGAACATCGGTCGCTGGGATTACATTTTTTCGGCGATCAAGAAGTTCCGCTTGAATAAGGACTTTTGTCTCGCTGATCGCAGCCAGGTGACGATGATGGCCCCGTTCCTGCGCGCCTATGCTCTCACGCTCGTGAAAACCTGCCACAAGCGCCAGGCGTTTGCGATGGGCGGCATGGCGGCCCAAATCCCGATCAAGAATGATCCGGCGGCCAATGAAGCGGCGATGGAAAAAGTACGCGCCGACAAATTGCGTGAAGTGACCGACGGCTGTGACGGAACCTGGGTCGCTCATCCGGGCCTGGTGGCGGTTGCCAAAGAAGTGTTCGACGCGCACATGCCCACGCCAAATCAAATTCATCGCCAGCGCGACGATGTGAATTTCACCGCAAAGGACCTTCTCGATTTTCGCCCTGAAGCACCGATCACCGAAGCGGGCTTGCGCAACAACATTCAGGTCGGGATCCAGTACGTCGGTTCGTGGCTGGGCGGCAATGGTTGCGTGCCGATATTTAATCTGATGGAAGACGCTGCGACAGCCGAAATCTCACGCTCGCAGGTCTGGCAGTGGATTCGCTCGCCGAAAGGCGTTCTGGCTGATGGCCGTAAAGTGACCAAGGAACTGGTCTCACCGCTGATTGCCGATGAGCTGGCAAAAACGCCAGGGATTGTCGGCGATGCAGTTTACGCAGCGGGCAAATACGCCGATGGCGCAACCATGTTCGAAGCGTTGGTGATGGACGACAACTACGAAGAGTTCCTGACGTTGCCTGCTTACCGAGCAATTGCCTGACGCAAAGCGTCAACGTAACGATCAAGAAATGAGGATGACGTGCACACGGTATGGACCGTGTGCGCCGATAACGATGGTCTGCTCGATGTCCGCCGTCCTTGACGGACCGGACACAAAAAACGTCGCGCGTGGTGGTTCACCAATTTCGTCGCACATCAACTGAAACGCATCTTCCATCGTCGGGACCATGCGGCTTTTTCTGACGATGCAGATATGCGTTTCGGGCAGTAGCGCTGTGGATTTAGGTGTGTTCGGCGCGCCGAGCAACAGCAGCGTTCCGGTCTCGCCGATGGCGCAAAAACAGCCGGTGATGCCGATCAGATCGTCGCCTGTGGCCGGTCGGCTGTCGTACTGGATACCGGTGCCCTGCCAGTCCAGCGCCGCAAACTCCTCCCAGCCAACACAGCGCTGTTGCAACGACGCGCGGTCGATGTAACGTGCCACTTCCAGCGGCACCGCAGAAATATCGCCGACCTCGACAATTGTGGTACTCAGACGGGCGCACTCTTCGATGAAATGCTGCACCGGATCGTGCATGGCAAAGGTTGGGACCGGTCCGCGCTCACGTGAGGAAATGTGCGCCCGAACGGCTTCAAGGTCGGCGTTCGTCGTCAGCCCCGCTTTGCCGCTCTGGCTGCGAATGCGCGCGAGAATATTGTCCCGGGCGCTCACGTCTTAACTTTCTGCGCAGCCAATCTTGCTGCATACATTTCACGGAATGTTTTACCCTCCGGTGCGGGCATGTCACGACCCTGCGTCCAGCCATCAATACCGGGCAGCGAATGAATTAACTTTTCTCTACCGCCCATCAACGCCGCGACGCGCGCAGCGATGCGTGTAGCAAAAGAATACAGAGCCGGACGTTTCACAAAATATCCCCACATCGCTATTGCCGCACGTTCGCTGAAGGGCCTTAGCTGCATATCAAATTGCCGCTCGCGCCATTTGCGCATCAGATCCGGCAACGGGATTTTTACCGGGCAAACCACCTGGCACTCACCGCAAAACGTTGCTGCGTTTGGCAAGTCTCCTGCGTTCTCGATGCCGACATAAGTGGGCGTGAGCACCGAACCCATCGGCCCAGGATAAACCCAGCCATAGGCGTGACCGCCGATGTTCTGATAAACCGGACAGTGATTCATGCAGGCGCCACAGCGAATGCAGCGCAGCATATCCTTCATGTCGCTGCCGACGAGCTTGGTGCGCCCTGCATCAACGAGCACGATGTGCATCTGCTCGGGCCCATCAGATTCGCCGTGGGCTTTTACGCCGGTGGTCAGGGTCAGATAATTGGCAATTGATTGGCCGATGGCCGAGCGCGGCAGCAGGCGAATCAGCGTCGCGAAATCCTCTAATGTCGGGATGACTTTTTCAATACCGGTGACCACGCAGTGGATGCGCGGCAGCGTGGTCACCAGATCGGCATTGCCTTCATTTGTCACTGTAAGAGTGGTGCCGGTCTCGGCGATGACAAAATTGGCTCCCGAAATACCCATGTCGGCACCGAGAAAATGGCTGCGCAACTGTTCGCGTGCCTCGCGGGTCATGGCAGGAATGTCGGTAAGCCGCGGCTTGTGATGCGCCTTCATGAACAGCTCCGCAACCTGCTCCTTGGATTTATGCACGGCGGGCGCGACGATGTGCGACGGAGGCTCCTCCGCGAGTTGCAAGATGTATTCCCCGAGGTCGGTTTCCATGACACGAATACCCGCACCGATCAACGCATCGTTGAGCGCTATTTCCTCAGTGACCATCGATTTCGATTTAGTAATGGTTTTCACGCCATTGCGCTGCGCGATTCCCAGCACGATCGAGTTCGCTTCTTCTGCTGTTTCTGCCCAATGCACTTCTGCGCCACGGCGAATCGCGTTACGTTCAAACTCGAGCAGATACGCATCCAGATTATCGATAACTCGGTCACGCATCGAAGCGGCAAAGGTACGGATATCTTCCCAGTTATCGATTTGCGCCACGCCCAGCGCGCGGCCATCGACGAACTTGCCTTTGGATTTCTTCAGCGCAGTCTGCAATACGGCGTCGTTGAGCTTGCTGCTCGCCGTTTGTTTGAAATGCATGCTTTGTACTTGCATTGCCGTCCCGCCAGCGCATCGCTGAAGTTAGATCGCCATTCGGTAGGCTCTCGCAGGCAAAAATGGCCTGGAAGCCGCACCCGTCCTAGGCTTTACTAGTTAGTCTGCCATCCCCGCTGCAATTTCCGCGTAGTGAAAAACCTTGGTAGTTACATCGCCATTGCGACGCAGCCGGCCTTCGATATTTAGCAGGCACCCAAGATCGCCACCGACGACGGCGCTAGCACCAGTCACGCCGATATTGACACATTTGTTCTCAGCCATGCGCGTAGAAATCTCGCCGAGTTTGATCGAAAACGTCCCGCCGAAGCCGCAGCATTTTTCAGCGTCCTGCATTTCGCTCAACGCGCATCCGCTATATGCCAGCAGTGCACGCGGCTGTGACTTGATGCCCAGCTCACGCAAGCCGGCACAGCTATCGTGGTAGGTGATGGAACCGTCGAACTTGTCGCCTAGCTTGTCGAGCTTCAATACGCTCACCAGGAAATCCGAAAGCTCGTACCACTTGGCCGCTAGTGCGCGAAAGTCGGCTTCCTCTGGTTCATCTTTAAATAAATCTTCGACGACGTGCAGCTTCATTTGCCCGGAACAAGACCCGGAAGGCGCGACCACGTAATCACAATGGCGGAATTCGGCGAGGACTTTTCTGGCTAGTGTCTTGGCAATCTCGCGAGCGCCGGAGTTGTAGCCTGGCTGGCCACAGCAAGTTTGCGCAGCCGGGACGATTACAGTACAGCCGGCATCTTCCAGCAGCTTCAGCGCTGCAAAACCAATATTGGGTCTGACGAGATCTACGAGACAGGTGACAAACAGGCCGACGTTCATGACACTATTTGAACACGCATGCGGAGTGAAGGCAAAGATTCAAGTCAGTGGTGATTGGAATCGAAATTCATCAACGCAAACTTGGCACGCGACCTAACTTTTTTTGGCAGCGAGCTCGGCAACCTTCTGCGTTTCCAGCCATTTCTTGATCCGGTTGGCATCACCGATTCTGGTGAGTTTTCCCCAGGAATCGAGCAGTACGATCACCACAGGGTTATTGGCGATGGTGGCGTGCATCACCAGGCATTTACCGGCCTCGTTGATATAACCAGTCTTGGAGAGACCGATATTCCAACCCTGCGACCTCACCAATGCATTGGTATTGTTGAACCCGATCGAGCGTCCACCCTTTGCCAGCGTGACGTGCAATTCCTGGGCCGTTGAGAATTCGCGGATCTCTGGGTAAGCAGAGGCTGCAGAGACCATCAGGGCGAGGTCTTGAGGACTGGCCACGTTACCGGGCGCCAAACCGGTCGCGTCAACAAATTTGGTATTTTGCAGACCAAGCAACTGGGCTTTGGCATTCATCGCCTCTACAAATGCGACCTTGCCTCCCGGATAAGTACGGCCCAATGCAGCAGCCGCGCGATTGTCGGAAGCCATCAAAGCCAGCCGCATCAAGTCTTCGCGACGGAATGCGGAGCCGACCGGAAGACGCGAACTTGACCCCTTGAGGGTATCGATATCCTCTTTATCGACGATGACGGGTTCGTCCATGTCCAGCTTGGCCTCGAGCACCACCATTGCGGTCATCACCTTTGTGATTGAGGCAATCGGTACAGCCTGGTCGGCATTTTTCGAGAACAACGAACGACCGGTCGTGGGGTCAAACACCATGAAGGCATGCGATTGCAAATTGGGCATGCCGTCCTTGTTGAAATCGGCGATGCCAGTTGCCTTCACGCGCACCGGTGTAGCCTTGGCCGTTGACGTCGCACGCTGGGTTTGAGCGACTACACAGGTTGCGACGCAAAACATCAGCGCCGCGCAGAAACTCGCGATAATGGAGGACTTGGAGAGTTGCACCGGAGTACCTAATTGTGATTTATCACACACCTTAACAAAAAATATGGGGTTCTGGCAAGATTTCATACGCCGCCTTAGATTTCAACTGCAAGCCACTGAATAGCGATAACAATGTCTGCTCCCAAATATCCCCGCCTCGACACACTCGCGGTTCATGCCGGTCAGTCGCCTGATCCGGCCACCGGCGCACGCGCTGTGCCGATCTACCAAACTGCTTCATTTGTCTTTCCCGATACCGACACTGCCGCGTCACTGTTCAATCTGGAACGCAGCGGGCACGTCTATTCACGTATCTCCAATCCGACCCTCTCGGTTTTCGAGGAACGCATGTCTGCTCTCGAAGGTGCACCCGCCGCCATTGCCACTTCCAGTGGTCAGGCAGCGCTCCATCTGGGCATCGCGACCTTGATGGGCGCAGGTGCACATATTGTCGCCTCTAATGCTCTTTACGGCGGTTCGCACAATTTATTGAGCTACACCCTGCCGCGCTTTGGCATCGATACCACGTTTGTAAACGGGCGCGACCCTGAAGCCTGGAAAAAAGCGATTCGCTCCAATACCCGCCTGTTCTTCGGCGAAACGGTCGGCAATCCCGGCCTCGACGTGCTCGATATCCCCGCAATCGCTGACATCGCCCACAATGCCGGTCTGCCCTTGATGGTGGACGCGACCCTTACCACCCCTTTCCTGTCGCAGCCGATTTCGCAGGGTGCCGATATCGTCATGCATTCAGCCACCAAATTCCTCTCCGGCCACGGCGTCGTCATCGGCGGCGTATTGATCGACGGCGGCACGTTTGATTGGGAGCGCTCAGGCAAATTCCCGACCCTGACCGAACCTTACGATGGCTTCCATGGGATGGTGATGTCGAAAGAGTCGTCGGTCGCCGCCTTTGCGCTGCGCGCGCGGCGCGAAGGCCTGCGCGACTTTGGCGCCTCAATGGCGCCTATGACTGCATTCCAAATTTTGCAGGGCCTGGAAACACTGCATGTACGCATGCCGCGACACGTTGAGAATACCCGCAAGATTGTGCAGTTTTTGTCTGCCAACAAATCGGTAGCGCACGTAACGTTTCCCGAACTAGATTCGCACCCGGACCACGAGCTGGCAAAGACGTTGCTGCCCAATGGAGCGGGTGCCGTGATCAGCTTTGATCTCAAAGGCGGTTCGGGCGACGCCAAGCAGGCCGGCAAAACTTTCATAGAGAAACTGTCGCTGTTTTCGCATCTGGCCAATATTGGTGACGCGAAATCGCTGGTCATCCATCCAGCCTCGACCACACATTTCCGCATGGATGCCGCGGCACTGAAAACAGCTGGTATCGGTGAAGGCACCATTCGGCTGTCGATCGGCATTGAACACGCCGACGATCTGATCGAGGATTTATCCAAGGCCTTGTATGCAGCGGGCAAGGCCGCAGGCTTATGAAGTTTCTTGTCCAGCAGCAACCCGCCTTCGT
>JANMZU010000005.1:0-1567 GCA_031383585.1 Betaproteobacteria bacterium | reverse complement strand
CAAATCGCCGCCTGCGAATGCGGCATTCGTCATTGCGATAAAAAATAGCGCAACGGATAGCGATGGTTTCCCATTTGCGAAAAAATTCCAGCACGTCAGTGCGGTGACCACCAGTAGAAATGGCAGTAATGCAAGCAAGACTCTTTGGCTTGGCTGGGGCATGACGATTTTTTCGAGGAGCTAAGGACGGAGTAACGATTGCCAGGGTTACTCTATCGCGGCGAAGCGCTGGGCGGTGGGAGGCCGAGAAAGACGAAGCGCGTCAGCAATAGATACGAAAACAAGGCGATGATCGGGGTCAGCAGGGCCTGAGCAACAATCGGCCCGTGCAACAGCGGCATGGTTAATTCAAGCAGCGCAAAGTTGAGCCCGTAAATCAACAGATAGCAGGCGAAGAACCGCGGGATGCGTTGGCGCGACGTGTCACGAAAAACAAATCCGCCTGTGGTGAAAAAATTGAATATAATCCCAGCGCAGATTCCAGCCACTAAGCCTAGCCAAACCCGCGAAAATAGGTAGATCGTAACGCTGTAAACCAGGAAGCCAAATATCGAGTTGACAACGCCAGCAATGATGAAGCGCAAAGGCCGGCTGCGGCTTTGGAGCGTCACCGCTTTGTCCAAAATGTAATTCGGTCTTGTCATCTGGGTGGTTGTCTGGTCTGACTTGGGGAATAGCCTAATGGCACGCTAGCCATGCGGTACCGATCACGGGGATTTTCTAGCCAGCACGCCATAACCCAAGGGGTCGTCTTGAGAGCCTAGATCAAGAGCGATGGTGAGGTGGGCGAGGATAACGAAAGTTAGCGCCATTGGCGAAATTGCGATGGCAGCCGGCCAAGTCAGGAGGCAATTCAACGCGTGCCGCGGTCGCAAAAGGCTAGCGGCAATGACGATCAGTTTATTGGCGATCGCCGCGACATCATTGCCTCTTGGTACGATCTCAACTTGGGAGAATCCGGCGGCCTGCAGGAATGTGAGCAGACCGTAGCGGGTGTAGCGGGCGTAGTCGTGCGGAACGTGGTGTATCCTCGCAGACCAAGGCACAGTAAGAATCAGCAGGCCGTTCGGTGTTAGCACACGGTTGAGTTCGGCTAAGAACTTTGCTGCATCCGGAACATGCTCAAGCACCTCGGTACACAGCACGGATTCAAAACGAGCGTCGACAAACGGTAGCGTGGTGCCGTCGTAATAATGCGTCTCAAGGTGCTTGGCCATCCCGAACTCGGCGGCCGATTCAACGTCAACCGCAATGTAGGTAACAGCGGGATGAAGCAACTCTCGCCATGGCGCTTCCCCCGCACCGACGTCAAGAAGGCTTCCCCGCACGAGGTTAAGGGCGGGGCGAAGAAAGTCGTAGATGGTGAGTAGCTGAAGGTCTACCCTGCACCGTATCCAAAATAGTAGTCGATTCGCACTTGGCGGCTTGACAGCGATGGGCTTAAACGCCTCGGACAATTGAGACCTTTCGATTCGCAAAGCGCAAAAAACTCACTGTCCAGCGCAAGATTGGGTGGGAGGGGCTTTGTCGACCCTGGTCTCCGGCGGCTTGATTCCGGTTGCAACCA
>JANMZU010000316.1:0-1542 GCA_031383585.1 Betaproteobacteria bacterium | reverse complement strand
GACTCATCAAGTTGCCGCGCTCGAAGACGAGCGCCCGCGTGGTCAACATATGTCCATGCGCCGATTTCTGCGTCCAGCATTTCGATCTGGCCTAGTCCATCCTCTATAACGAACTCACATTCACCCAAATTGCCGCTCATCGTCTAGCGCATCCCCGGCATCATGCCTTTCATGCCCCGCATCATCTTGGCCATGCCACCACCTTTCATCATTTTCATCATTTTCTGCATTTGCTCAAACTGGGCAATCAGGCGATTTACTTCTTGCACCGTCACCCCGGCACCAGCAGCGATACGACGTTTGCGGGACGCTTTCATCAAGTCGGGTTTGCGGCGCTCCAGTGGCGTCATTGAGTTGATGATGCCCTCAGTGCGACGCATTTGCTTTTCCTGCAAATCTGGCGAGCCCTGTGCAGCTTGAGACAATTGCGCGGGCAGCTTGTCCATGAGTGCAGACATACCGCCCATTTTGCGCATCTGTTGCAATTGCGTTTTGAAGTCGTCGAAATCGAAGGCTTTACCAGATTTGAACTTGTCGGCGAGCTTCTTGGCTTCGACAACATCGACGTTCTTTTGCACGTCTTCGATTAGCGAAAGTACATCACCCATGCCCAGAATGCGAGACGCCATGCGCTCCGCGTGGAAGACCTCCAAGCCATCCATTTTTTCCGATACACCGGCGAACTTGATCGGTTGCCCCGTCATATGCCGAACCGAAAGTGCTGCGCCGCCGCGCGAATCACCGTCCAGCTTGGTCAGCACCACGCCGGTGAGTGGCAGCGCCTCGGAGAATGCCTTGGCAACGTTGACCGCGTCCTGGCCCTGCATGGCGTCGACTGTGAAGAGGGTTTCGATCGGCGTGACCGCAGCGTGTACTGATTTGATCTCCGCCATCATCGCTTCATCGATGGCGAGGCGACCGGCGGTGTCAATAATCAGCACATCATGAAAATGCGTCTTGGCCCATTGTTTCGCGGCGATCGCGATATCGACAGGCTTTTGGGTAATGTCGCTGGCGAAAAAATCAACACTGATCTGTGCGGCCAGCGTCTTCAATTGCTCGATCGCAGCGGGACGGTAGACGTCGACGCTGACCAACAACACTTTCTTTTTGTGTTGCTCCTTGAGCAGCTTGGCCAGTTTTCCTGCACTGGTCGTCTTGCCAGCACCCTGCAGGCCTGCCATCAGAATGATCGCCGGCGGCGTCGTGGCGAAATTAAGCGGAAGGCTATTGAGCGACAGCCGCTGCGGCAAATTATCTGGAGCACCACTGCCACCGGCCATGAGCGCGATGAGTTCAGAGTGGACAATTCCAACCAACGCCTGTCCCGGCGTGAGACTTTGCATTACCTCCGCGCCAAGCGCCTTTTCTTTGACCCGCGCGATGAAGTCCTTTACGACCGGAACACCGACGTCCGCTTCCAGCAGCGCCATTCGCACGTCGCGCAATGCGTCAGCAATGTTGTCTTCCGTGAAGCGCGATTGGCCGCGCAACGTTTTGACGATTCCCGCCAAACGGTTTGTAAGGTTATCGAGCATGGTG
>JANMZU010000931.1:0-3131 GCA_031383585.1 Betaproteobacteria bacterium | reverse complement strand
TCCCAACGGGTTCTCCGAGCGCATTTGCGGATGCTAACATCCACATTTCAAACCACTCGCAATCGAGCGATGAGCCGTGCCGCACAACGACAATAAACTATCGCTCGAAATTGAAACGATGTACGTGGAGCTCAGACGGCTGGCCGCGAGCCAGTTACGCCGCGAACGAGCCGACCACACGTTGTCGGCGACAGCGCTGGTAAACGAGGCTTACCTCAAGCTTTCTGGCTCACACCTTGAATGGCAGGACAGGGGGCATTTTCTCGGTATCGCCGCGCGTGCCATGCGGCAGATTCTGGTGAATCATGCGCTTGCCCATCGTGCAGAAAAGCGCGGTGGAGATTGGCTGAAACTGACCTTGACTTCTTCGGAAGCGGAAATGAACTCACTGCAAGCAACGGAGGACGCTGCCCTTGACGTTGTCGGGCTCAACGATGCGTTGAAAGAACTGGAAGCTATCGACCCGCGCCAGGGACAGATTGTCGAATTGCGCTATTTCGCAGGGCTATCGATCGAGGATACTGCAGCCGCGCTGTCGCTGTCGCCGGCGACGATCAAACGCGAATGGTCTTTGGCGCGGCTTTACCTAAAGCGCGCTTTGCAAGGATGAATCCCGATCCGTCGCTGTGGCTGCGCGCCAAGGAAATCGTCGGCGATGCGCTGGACGTACCGCCATTAATGCGTACAGCGCTGATTGAATCCCGCTGCGCCGGTGACGAGGCGCTGTTGAACGAGGTAAGGGCGTTTTTGCATGCCGCGAGTGACACCGCAGAATTCCTCTCTACGCCAGCTGCTTCAATGTCGGCGGACGCGGTCTCGTCTGTCGAACGCTCTACTAGCTTGGCGGGCAAGCATTTCGGCGCATACCATTTGCTGCGGGAGATTGGCCGGGGTGGCATGAGCGTGGTTTACCTGGCTGAGCGGGCCGATGGCGCTTACCAGCAACAAGTTGCAGTGAAGCTGATGCTGTCGGCGACCGCCACAGATGCTGCCAAGCGTGTAGGTCGGGAGCGGCAGGCGCTCGCTGCGCTCAACCATGCCAACATCGCGAGGCTAGTGGACGGCGGCGTATCCGTCGAAGGCATTCCCTACCTGGTCATGGATTTTGTTGACGGCGAGCGCATCGATGATTGGTGCGACCACAATCAACTAGATGTAAACGCACGCGTACGACTGGCACTTGCGGTATGCGATGCGGTGCAACACGCCCACCAACAACTTATCGTCCACCGCGATATCAAGCCTGCCAATATCCTGATTACAAAGCAAGGTATCCCCAAGTTGCTCGATTTCGGCGTCGCGCGTTTGCTCGAAACCGCGTCGACGCCGAGCGCGACCGACGTCACGCAAGCCGGTGCGCTGTTGTTCACGCCGCGCTACGCCAGCCCGGAGCAGGTTCGTGGCCTGCCAGCAAGCGTCGCCACCGATGTTTACGGCCTAGGCGTTTTGTTATATGAGTTGTTGGCCGGCTCCAGTCCGTTCATCAATATCTCCTCGCAGGCGGCTACCAATGCGGCGGCTGCAATGCGAGCGGTACTCGAAGACGAGTGCCGCCTGGCGAGCAATGTTGCGGAGGAATTTTCGTCTGCTCGCGCTGCCAGTCTTCGTGGAGACCTGGATCTGATCCTCGCCAAAGCGTGTGCGCGTGCCGTTGCAGAGCGCTACGCCACGGTGGCATTGTTGGCCGACGATCTAAAACATTGGCTGCACAGCGAGCCGATTTCGGTGCGCCGCCCCTCTCTGCTTTACCGTTCACAGCGATTCATCGCCCGCCACAAGACGGGAACGGTGCTTGCAGCCATCGGCCTCAGCGCTGTGTGCGCAGGCATGGTTGGCACGATTTACCAAAAGCAACTGGCTGAGCAGCGCTACGCACAAGCCTTGGCACTCGCCAGCAAAGTCACCACCAAGTATTACGATGCGATCGAGTCGCTCCCGGGTTCAACTGCCGTGCGCAAAGACATGACAGCTGATGGAATACGGTTTCTGGATCAGCTCATATCCGGCGCCAGAGGCGACCCAACCATACTGGTTGAACTGGCAAGCGGCTATCAACGGCTCGCAGAGGTGATGTTCAATGGCTACGGCCTTTCAAACGTCGGTGACCGCAAAGGCGCGGACGCCGCCCGAGATCGCGCCGAATCGTTGCTCGCTGAAGTACTGGCGGCGAATCCCGACCATCACGCTGCACGCGTACTGCTTGCTCGTCTGAAGGCAAGTCGCGGCGCGGTGTTAGGCGTATCGGGCAAGACCGAAGACGCATTGAAGCTGTTCGATGAGTCGATTGCAGAATCCAAAGCCGCGCTCGCTAAGCGGGCCGACGGTGACGCGCAGTTTCAGCTTTCAAGGGCATATGTGAGCGCGGCACAGGCTTCTCTTAGCGGCAAACGCAGCGGCCGGGAATACATCAACAATGCGCGTGCCGAGTTTAAGCGCTGGGCCGCCGTCCATCCGACCGATCCCAACGTTGCGCAATTTGATGCGCTGCTGATTCGCACCGAGTATCGCGAATCAGTTCGCGCAGGCGACTGGGAGTCCGCGATCAGGCATATCGACGCGGAGATCGCGCTGCTGGACGCCGAGATGGTAAAGCAGCCAGACAACGCGGTGTTTTGGCAGCACTTGTCGATTGCGCTGCTTAACAGCGGGATTATCCTGGTCGAACACGGCGATGCCACGAATGGCCTGGAGCGAATCCGTCGCGCCATTGCGCTGACCGAACGCATCATCGCGAAGGATCCGGTCAACTACGTAGTTCAAGGCGGTCTGGCGCGCATGTATACCCAGTTGGGGCGGGGCCTTGTCAAACAAGGATTGAAAGCCGAATCGCAGGCAGCATTTCAGGAGAGTATCCGGCGATGGGAAACGCTGGCCAAGCGTGATCTGGCAAACTACCAGGTCATGCAGATGGGAGAGGCCTATTGGACCTATTTCACCAACAATCCGCAAGCCGCGAACTCCCGTGCAATGGCGCAGGCTCTTGTTCAACACGCTGATAAATTCACGGAAATTTTTGCGACGCCTCCCGCTATTGAATGGGTGACGGCAGCGCGCGCGCTACTCGCCAAAAAATGAACGCTTATGGATAGGAAATCACGTGGTTTATCGCTGCCAATTTGACGAACATCACG
>JANMZU010000893.1:0-2637 GCA_031383585.1 Betaproteobacteria bacterium | reverse complement strand
CGAATGGGCACATTCATGTCTTCAGGCTTAATCTCGCGCACCAGTTCCGGCACTGCCCACGCCAGGGCTGGGTCGACCTTGATCTTGAAATGAAACATGCTCTGCATGGCCTGGTGATCCTCTTTGCGGAACGTCATTTTTCCTTTTGGTGTATCAAATGACATACCTTCCATCGCCACAATCAGCGCGTCAGTGTTGGTATCGCCGTTAGTTTTCTTGAGCGCCGTCACCAGTGCCATCGCCACTGAGAATCCACCAGCGGTGAAGAAATACGGCGGCGTCTTGAATTTCGACATATGGCGGCTGACAAGCACGGCATTGAGCGGATTCTTTGGAATATCGTAGTAGTAATAAGTAGCACCTTCCATGCCGGGAAAATTCTTGTACACCGACATCGCCGGCAGAATGTTACCCCCAGTGACGATTTCTATTCCGTAGCGTTTCAAGTCGAGATCGGCGATCTTGAAGGGGCTGCCTGCTCCGGCCCAGATGATCCAGATGAGCTTCCGACCGGGCTTGTCCTTGAGCTTGTCAATCAGCCGCTGCGCGCCGGCGGTGAAATCTGTGGTGGCGGCCGGAAGATATTCTTCATGAACGATTTTTGCCTGCTTGAGGGCGCCTTTGAAGGCTTTCACGCCGTCACGTCCGAAGGCGTTGTCCTGCCCAAGTGTGGCGATGCTTACACCGGGCTTGTCCTGCGCCACGGCGTTTGAAATTGCGTCCTGCGAGCTATTGCGTCCAGTTCGGAAAATGTATTTATTCCACTTATCACCGGTGATCGAATCCGCCACAGCGGGTTCAATGAGCAGAATCTTCTTGTATTCTTCGGCGACCGGTAGCATCGCCAACGATGAGCCCGACCCGGTGGCGGCGATGGCGATATCAGCTTTGTCGTCGGCATAAGCAGCAGCAAGTTGCAGCTTTGCCACGTCCGGCTTGCCTTGGCTATCACGCTCAATCAACACCAGCTTCCTGCCAGCGATAACCATGGTTCCGTTTGTCCCGTACTCGAGCCCGACCATGAGGCCGGTCTGGGTCTGCTTTACGTAAGCCTCCAGTGGGCCAGTCTTGTCATAAATGAACGCAACACGAATGTCTTTGGTCTGGCCTGGCGCCAGAGTGGATGTGAGCAAAGCATTGAATGCAACTGCGATGGCGAACCAGTAGCGCGAATTCATACGGTGTTTCCTCCTCGTTGCGATTCAATGGTGGCATCACCAGTCGGTCAATGTGCCACATCAAAATTATTTTTGGCCAGCACTCGCTTAGATATCGCCAGGTAAATGCATGAGACCCGGTTTAACGCGCTTGCACTGGACCAAATTCTTTGTTACGATTAATTCAACAACTAATGAATTTTACCGCGACTTGGCCAGAATCATCAAGTCGGCGCAAAAAGTTCTACTAACGGTCGTACCAAAAACCCTGTGAGGAGAAAAGCATGAAACTGAAATACATGAGCGTAGCTATTGCGGCACTGTTTGTTGGCACCGGATCGGTATCGGCTCAGCAGGCCGCGCCAGGCAACCAGGCACCTGCAAAAGCGGACGAAGGCGAGAAAGTCGAAGTTGTCACGGTCACAGCACGGCGACGCGAGGAACTGATTCAGGATGTTCCGGGCGCAGTGACCGCGTTTTCTGGCGCCGCACTTGAAAAGGCAGGCATTCCTGACATCACCGGTCTGGCTGACTTAATTCCTAACACCACGTTAAAAACGTCACGCGCAACCAATACCACGCTCACCGCGTTCATTCGCGGTATCGGACAACAAGATCCGGTGGCAGGCTATGAGCAAGGCGTTGGCATTTATCTGGATGACGTGTATCTGGCACGCCCACAGGGTGCCCTTTCCGACATTTATGATCTGGCGCGCATTGAGGTTTTGCGCGGTCCACAGGGCACGCTCTACGGTCGCAATACGATCGGTGGCGCCATTAAATACGTGACGCGGAAGCTCTCCGACAAACCCGAACTGAGCGTTAAAGCAACGTTCGGTAGTTATAGCGAAAAGGACCTGGTCGTCAAAGGTAGCGTGCCGGTATCTGACACGTTTAGAATTGGCGGAACCATTGCCTCATTCAATCGGGACGGTTTTGGCAAGAACGTGGTCAATGGTAACGACAACTACAACAAGGAAGTTCTGGCAGGTCGCGTCAGCGCTGAATTCACGCCGAACAGCTCTCTTTTCATCCGCTTTTCCGCAGATCGCACGGTGGATGACTCGTTGCCAAAACAAGGCTATCGCCTGACGCCTAGCCCGGCACCAGGTAATCTACCGCCGCTGGAAGGCAAATACGATACACGCGCCAATCTCTATTCCGTGCTCGGCAATGCGCAAAAGGTCACGACCAGCGGCGAATCCCTGCTGGTGGACTGGACAATTAATCCGGACCTGTCGTTCAAGTCTATTTCTGCCGCCCGCCGCGATAAATCCTTCGCGCCAATCGATTTCGACTCGCTCAATACTCCGTTGTTTGAAGCACCGGCTATCTACAAAAATAAACAGTTAAGTCAGGAGTTTCAGTTCACGTACACAGGCTCGAAGTGGCAGGGCGTTGCCGGCTTTTATTACATGAAGGCCAACGCATTCAACGAGTTCGACGTCTTGGCTAACTTGGGGGGTACGCTGTTATCACT
>JANMZU010000873.1:0-1655 GCA_031383585.1 Betaproteobacteria bacterium | reverse complement strand
GTTATCACAATGGCGCATTCATGCTGGCTGCCAATTACGGCTTCTACACCTTCTTCAAACAACAGGACTCTCCGTCATTGCCGCCCAAGGTCGAAGTACCGTTTGAATACGGTACTACCCGTGGTTATGACTATTTTCTGCAGCTCGGCACACTTGCCAACATCATCGCCACACTAGAGAAACAGAAGGGTTCGCTATTTGGTGACCAGGCCAAGCGCGATGTGTACGCCGAATACTGGAAGTCCCGCGACATTTCTGTACACCTGAAAAACATCAAGGCCGCCGTGCTCACCGTTGGCGGCTGGTACGACGCTGAAGACCCGCAAGGCCCGCTGACAACCTATCGCAGCATCAAGCAGAACAACCCCGGCACCTTTAATTCCATCGTCATGGGGCCGTGGTCGCACGGCGGGTGGGCCGGCTATGACGGCGCGCAACTGGGGCGCGTGAGTTTCGCCGCCAAGACCGGTGAGTACTATCGCAAGAACATCCTGTTCCCGTTTTTTGAGAAATTCCTCAGAGATCCACCCGCCGAGAGTGTTCCTGCAAAAGGTAAGCCCGAGAAAAAGCTTGCCGAGGCCTATGCCTTCGAAACCGGCACCAATGTCTGGCGCGAATATCCAGCCTGGCCGCCGAAGGAAGCGCAAAGGCGCACGCTGTATTTGCATTCTGGCGGCAAACTCGCGTGGAGCAAGCCGGCAGCAACTACAGGTTTCGACGAATACGTTAGTGACCCGGCCAAGCCTGTGCCATTTACAGACGCCATCACCACTGGTGTCCCGCAAGAGTTTGTGGTTGGCGACCAGCGTTTCGCCGCCACGCGGCCGGATGTGCTGGTGTACCAGTCAGAAATTCTCGAGGAGGACATTACCGTGCTGGGGCCACTGTCTCCACGCATGTTTGTGTCCACCTCGGGCACCGATTCCGATTTTGTGGTCAAGCTGATCGACGTCTATCCAGCAGACTATCCAGACGCGCCTGGCAGCGCGCCCCCGACAAATACGCCGCCGAAAGACGTGGCACTGCCGAAATTCCAGATGGGGGGCTACCAGCAGTTGATTCGCGGCGAACCGATGCGTGGCAAATTTCGCAACAGCTTTGAAAAGCCGGTCGCGTTTGTACCCGGCAAGGTCGAAGCGCTCAATTTCAATATGCCCGACATTAACCACACGTTTCGCCGGGGACATCGCATCATGGTGCAGGTACAGAGCTCGTGGTTCCCGCTTGTTGACTTGAATCCGCAGACGTTTGTGCGCATTCCGGAAGCCAAGGCTGAAGACTTCAAAAAAGCCACGCAGCGTATCTACCGTTCGGCGACGCAGGCATCGGGGATCGATGTGCAGGTGCTGGCCCGATAGCGAGCGTGGCATCGTGTTTGCTTGATCACTGATTTAACTGTGAACACGACCAACATGAGCTTGATTATCCGGCCGTCGCGGGACGAGGACGTCCCCGCGCTGGCAGCCATCTATGCCAATAGTGTCGCCACCGAGGCCGCTTCCTGGGAATACGAATCGCCCACGGTCGAGGAATTCGCACGCCGTAGAGCCGAGGTGCTCGCCAACGGTTTTCCCTACTTCACCGCCGAGTTGGCAGGCCGCGTGGTTGGCTATAGCTACGCCAGCAGCTATCGTGCGCGCGTCGGTTACCGTTTC
>JANMZU010000766.1:0-2595 GCA_031383585.1 Betaproteobacteria bacterium | reverse complement strand
CACTTCTTTCCGCTACTAAGCGATTCGAATCAATCCACGCGCGGTCTGCTTATCGTCAATCATGAAGAGACGGACGACGGGCTACTCCATCCTGGAGGCATACCATGGGGTCTCGACCTATGGCATACCCATCGTCGCTTACCAATGGCAAAGTAGAAATAGTCGACGGTTCTGACTATCTCTGACGAAAAGGTGCACTCGCACTCTGAAGCAAATGGCTGTCACCAATCTGTCATTGCTGGCGGGTATCTTCACTCCATGGATCTCATCCTTTGGCGTCACGCTGACGCTGCACCGGCGATAAACAAGAGCCAACCTGATTGTCAGCGGCCGCTGACTGGAAAGGGGCGCAAGCAAGCCGCAGAGATGGCAATCTGGTTGGAGCGGCATTTGCCTGATGGCGTCAAGGTGCTGGCGAGTCCTGCGATACGCGCACAAGAGACTGCACAAGCACTGCGTCGAAAGATAGTCACGGTGCCAGAGCTCATCATGGGGGCTGATGCGGCCCAGTTGCTGCATATCGCTGGTTGGCCGGACAATCGCCAGACTGTCTTGATCGTTGGTCACCAGCCCACTCTTGGACGGGCGGCTTCACTTCTGTTGCTCGGCGAGGAGCAGGAATTGAGCATGCGCAAAGCCTCTATCTGGTGGATCACCAATCGCTCTCGTGAGGATGATGTTCGGCCAAGCATACGCGCGGCAATTTGTCCGGAGTTTCTTTAGGGCTCGCTTGCCAAACGCAAGTTAGGTCCTTTGCATTTCGACGCGTCAGCAGCAGGTCAGCGAAACCACTTCCGCACTAGGCTCCTGAACCCGCGAATCCGCTGAAACCTCATACTGGCGCAGCCTTTAGCCCGTTCAAATGGTGGCCAAATGCATTGGCGAGTTGCAAAGTGCAGCGCCCGTCACGGCCCTACGAGCGGCTCAGAGCGCGAAATAATATTGTGACAATATTATTGCTGGAAATATTTTAATGGCGGCTAATTTTATGCCGTTTTGGCCTACCAAAAAAGGTGATCTTCCAACTCGCTTCCTGCGGATTTCCGAATTGAATTTGGTTTCTCCTCCATCAGACCTATCCCGAGTGCGCCCATCAACAATATCAAGAAAACCGCGAAATATGTTTCACGAAACCCAACGTCAATGCCGGCGGAGATGATGATGGAATTGGCCGTCGCATTGGAAACTGGAGTTGCCTGTGAGCTCACGAAGCTGAACGAGCTGGATCACCACGAATTCGAACTTGCAATTGGTATGATCAGTGACTGGCGCCTGGACCGGCACTACATGTCCAAGCTCCATTTGCTCGACCTTGCACAGTCCAATGAGCTTGAATATGGCAGCAAATTCATGTTGCCGCCGGGCCGACCCGCCCCACATGATGTTGGCAGGTCGGCCATGATTGTTAACTCTGGTAGCGGATGGTGACCCCGCTTGTATAACGCCTCAACAATAATGCTGACAATGGCCTGGCAGTAAATCATTCCTCGCCGCGAGAAATCGCGCGGAAAAATGCGGCGCCACATTTGCGGCGCCGCGAATAGTCCACCGAACAAGTCCATCGAAAACATTCGATCATCGGCGTAGGAGGAGGCATGAGTAAAGAATGTTATCGGACGCATATGACGGCACGATGTCACCATCATTGCCGTGAGATGACGCAGCACTCTTCGATGTTCCGCTGAAATTTGGAGTCGGCTGCGCGCAAAGAGACCGAGAATGTTGCTGCCGACGTCAAATTGACCCAGGGTCAAATACACACCGGCGCCAACAGCCCAGGCCGCTTCAGGAGTCTCGCCGGCCCAGCAGGAAAGTTTTCGTGATGGCAATACACTGAGAGCCTCAGGGCTCAAACCAGATGACATAGCAGCCGGTATCGCTTATCAGAATAAGTTGATGCGCTGCGTCGCAGAAGGCGGCGTAGACAAGGAAGCATTATGGGCAGTGGCGCGCGCGGGCAAGGACAGCCCGTGGGCCGCGCTTGTGGATTTGGTGGATGGCGAGCCGCGACTACCCAAGCCCGCCACTGCCGCTATGTTCAGTTTTGACCCGATTCCATGGATTGAAAAACTCCGCGTTCCCACCTACTTCCTATGGGGAGATCGTGACTCGTATGTGCCGGTTCAACTCTCGGAGAAATTGATCCGCGCTGCGCTCTTGCGAGCAGGAAACGCCAACGTGAAATTGTCCGTCTATCCCGACACAGCGCATGGCTGGTGGGAAACCAAAGAAGACTCCGGCATTGCATTCACAACCAAGACGCGTCGTTACAATCCGGACTATTTCCGCGATTTAGGTTCGTGGCTCGACGCGGTTGTTGCAAAGAAGTAAGTAAGCGAGCAGGGCGTGGTTGTCAGGGGGATTAAGCGATCGAATCCGCGAGGCGACCGGTAGCGGGTGTTGCGCGACAAATGAGTACCGCATTCGTGCCGCCGAATGCAAACGAATTCGACATGGCGGCGGCGAGTTTCACACCCGTCCTCGCCGTACCGGGTACGTAATCGAGATCGCATGCTGGATCAGGGTTGTTCAGGTTGATCGTGGGCGGAATGATGTGGCGTTCCAATGCGAGCACGGTCGCGACGAATTCAAGCG
>JANMZU010000753.1:0-2882 GCA_031383585.1 Betaproteobacteria bacterium | reverse complement strand
CAGAGGGCTGTAGATATTGCCCGACGGTCAGCATGTCCACGTCATGCGCGCGCAAATCTTTCATCACATCTAGAATTTCTTCGTTGGTTTCACCAAGGCCAACCATCAAGCCGCTCTTGGTCGGCGTGTCTGGATGTTCGGCTTTGAAGTCTTTGAGCAGTTTCAGCGAATGCGCGTAGTCAGAGCCTGGGCGCGCTTGCAAATAGAGGCGCGGCACGGTTTCGAGGTTATGGTTCATCACATCCGGTGGGGCGGCACGCAAAATGCCAAGAGCACGGTCGAGTCGGCCGCGAAAATCGGGGGTGAGGATTTCGATCTGCGTTTGCGGCGAGAGGGCGCGCGTCTCGCGTATGCAATTCACAAAGTGCTCGGCACCGCCATCGCGCAGATCGTCGCGATCGACGCTGGTGATGACGACGTACTTCAGCTTGAGTTTGGCGATGGTTTCGGCGAGATGGCGCGGCTCATCCTGGTCCAGCGGTAACGGGCGGCCATGGCCCACGTCGCAAAACGGGCAGCGCCGCGTGCAGAGGTCACCCATGATCATGAAAGTCGCGGTGCCTTTGCCGAAGCACTCGCCGATGTTCGGGCACGATGCCTCTTCACACACCGTGTGCAGATTGGCTTCGCGCAGGATTTGCTTGATCTCATAGAAGCGCGATGTGGTGGAGCCAGCCTTGACGCGAATCCAATCGGGCTTTTTCAGGCGTTCCGCTTGCACCACCTTGATGGGGATGCGCGCCATTTTTTCCTGGGATGTCTGTTTGACGCCGGCTTCAGCCATGATCCGTTCCATAAAGTTTTTGCATGAGATGTGCGACAAGTTTGTCGCCAATAACCTGCATTTTATCCCCGGTGCCAAAATCGACACTGCGGTCGCGCATCTGCGTGACGGCTAGGCCCTCGTAGCCGCAGGGGTTGATGCGCGAGAATGGTTCGAGATCCATGTCGATGTTGAGGGAAAGCCCGTGATAGGTGGCGTGGTTGGCGACGCGCAGGCCGATGGCGGAGATTTTGACGGGGAAATCTATTTCATTGCTTACCCCCTC
Source organism: Betaproteobacteria bacterium (assembly GCA_031383585.1). Taxonomy (GTDB): domain Bacteria; phylum Pseudomonadota; class Gammaproteobacteria; order Burkholderiales; family Usitatibacteraceae; genus UKL13-2. Next base: position 1,833 of record JANMZU010000753.1, on the reverse strand, counting down.
TCCCTCGATCCCTCCCACGCCCGGGAGGGGGGAAGTAGAACTAGCCTCTCTCCCCTCGTGGGGGAGAGGTTGTAGAGAGGAAGTTGCAACATACACCCCGGGCATACCAATCCTGCGATTACTGTCGATGCCATATTCTGCAAGCAAATCGATCACCGATTGCTCGATTCGTTTCACAAGTTCTTTGACGCCGAAGCCCAGCCGGCGAATATCGAGCAGCAAATACACGACCAGTTGTCCGGGCCCGTGATAGGTCACCTGCCCGCCACGGTCGATTTTGATAACGGGGATATTGCCCGCTGCAAGCACATGCTCCGGCTTACCGGCGAGGCCCAGCGTAAACACTGGTGGATGCTGCAGCAGCCAGATTTCATCCTGCGTTTCCGGCCCGCGTGCTTTGTTCAGCTGCTGCATGGCGCGCCAGGTCGGCTCGAAGTCCACCAGCCCGAGTCGATTGATGACGGGCCTCAACACTACAGCGCCATCAACACCAGCGGATTGCCGGTCAGCTCCAGATAAATGGCGTCGATCTGCACTTTGGATTGGGCGTTGATGGTTGCGGTGACGGAGATGAAATTACCGTTCTTCGACGGGCGCATTTCCAACGTGCTGGCGTCAAAATCAGGTGCGTGCTTCATCACCACACCGAGTACCGTTTGCGCAAAGCTTTCATCGGACTCGGCATTCTTTATGCGGCCCATCGCTTTGATGGGGAAGGGCGTTGGGAACCTGAGGAGGGTTTCTTCGCCTTGACCGATGTTTTTCGGGTGTGATGGTGTGGTGGTCACGGTGTCGCCAATTCTAGGTTGCTGCTAGGCAAGCGCCCGTTTGTAGTCCTGGAACAATTGGTGCATCTGCTTGAAGATGGGGCCAGGTTCACCACTTCCAATGGGCTTGTCGTCGAGCGTCACAATTGGCACTACTTCCTTGGTCGATGACATGATCCACAGTTCATCGGCACTCTTTACTTGTCGACGCGGCACGCGACGAATTTCCAGCGGCATACTGTTCTTCTGCGCGAGCTCGATCATCAATTCATAGGTGATGCCGGGCAGGATGAGGTTATCCAAGGGCGGGCAGAGAATCACGCCATTCCTTACGGCGGCAATGTTGGACGCGGACGATTCCGTGAGATAGCCATCGCGGAATAGCACTGCATCGTCATAGCCGCCCTGACTGGATTCGTGTTTCAACAGCACTGCGCCCAACAATGCGACGGACTTGATATGGCACTTGAGCCAACGGTTGTCGTCGAGCGAGACACAGGAAATACCCTTGGTGTAAATCTCCGGCTTCGGCGTGGCCAGCGGATTGACCATCATGAATACGGTTTGGGTAAGCCCCATGGGCGGCGGAAAATCGCGCTTGGCCACGCCACGTGTTACCTGAATGTACACACCTACGTTGCCACCGCCATTTTTTTCGATCAGCGCTGTGATCGATGCCTCCCAGTGCTCAATTGTGTATGGGTTTTCGATCTCCAGTTCATCGAGGCTGCGTTGCAGACGCTTCAGATGTTCGCGCATGCGCAATCCGCGGCCGGCATAGAAGGGAATCACTTCGTACACGCCATCGCCAAAAATGAATCCACGATCCAAAGGCGAAATTTTCGCTTCCTCGATGGGCAGGAAGTTGCCGTTCAGGTAGACGGTGGGAAGACAAAGCGCTTGGGTTGACATGTTTTCATCCTAACGGGGGAACGGTAAGAGCAAGAAGCAGACCCCTCGCAGCGTACTGCTCGGGATGACAATCGCTTTGGGCGATTGTCATTTGAACATCAGTCGTATCGCATCCCAGCCGCGACCCAGCAGACCCGCAACGGGGACACTTTCG
>JANMZU010000747.1:0-5320 GCA_031383585.1 Betaproteobacteria bacterium | reverse complement strand
GCCGTAAACGCTTCCACCACTTGCGGCACCTCGCGCGGTAAAAGCGGCGAAACGCAAACCTCCAGGCGGAAGAGGTTGCCAGCTTTCGCGAACTGTACTCGGACAGGAATATTCATATCGATAAGTTAATGCAACCCGTCGACTTTCGCAATGCTAGGCAAGCTGCAAAGTTTGGTTTAGCATCAGTAGTTATTCGTTGGCAACCACTCGAATCTGAGAACCTGCCGCGACAAACAGAAAAGGCAGCCGAGGCTGCCTTTTCTGTTCCGTGAATGACACATACCACGGAGTATTTCATTCGCCTAGGTTGCGGCGCGGTTATGTAGCCGATCAAGAAAGGATTACTTCTCTTCGACCTTGGCTTTGCCACGCAACTCATCGACCAACTTCTTGACTTGCTCTTGCTGTGCCTGCTGACGGAATTTGTCTTTCACTTCGTCAAATGAAGGCACCTTCATTGCGCGCGAGTCGTCGACGCGGATAACGTGATAACCAAACGGTGACTTGACCGGGTTCTCGGATAACTGGCCTTTGGCTTGTACCTTAACTGCGGCTGCGAATTCAGGAACGTAGCGGCCAGCAGGCGCCCAATCAAGGTCGCCGCCATTGTCTTTGGAGCCCGTGTCCTTGGACTTTTCTTTCGCCAGCTTTTCAAACGATTCGCCGCGCTTGATGGACGCGATGATCGTCTTGGCTTCGTCTTCCTTGTCGACCAGGATATGGCGCACTTTGAATTCTTTGTCGCCGAGTTGAACGACGTAGCCGTCATAGTCGGCTTTCAACTGTGCGTCGCTGATCGGGTTAGCTTTCACATAGTCTTCAAAAAACGCACGGATCAGAACAGCTTGACGTGCCATGTCCATTTGCGCTGCGACGGTAGCTGACTTGTCGATGCCTTTCTTTTTTGCTGCTTGCGCGAGAATTTCGCGATTGACGAGTTCGTCTTTCATCGCGTTGGCAAATTCCGGGGAAGCCGGTTGGCCAGCCTGCTCGCGCTCGCGGTTCATCGCATCGAAATAGGCATTCGGGATGATGACGCCATTCACGCTAACGCGACCGTCTACTTTCGCGGCTTTGGTTTGAGCGAAGGCGACAGGTGCGGATGCCGCAGCAATGGCGACTGACAGGGCGACAACGATAGTCTTGAGTTTGTATTGCATAAGTCTTCCTCTATTAAGTGAAACAATCAAAAATACGTAAAACCTGAGTACTGCTATTGCAAGCGCGCATCGATCTTCAATGCATGGATGTGCGATTGCATCAAATCGGCCAGTAATTCATAAATCATCCGATGGCGTGCGACCAGTGATTTGCCGGCAAACGCCTCTGAGACGATGGTCAGTTCAAAATGCGTGCCCTCAACCGCACCGGTTCGCTCGGCATGATCGCGGGCACCGGCATGACCGGCATGGGCAGCGGAGTCATCGGACACCTCGATAAGGCTCGGCGAAAGCTCCTGAAGTCTGCCAACAATTTGATCGCGAATTGACGCCATGACGATGGACTAAAACACACGCTTGAACGGCTTGACGCTGACCGATGCGAATACGCCGGCGGTACAGTACGGGTCTTCCGAGGCCCACGCAATTGCGGCCTCGCGCGAGGCGAATTCAGCGACAATCAGCGACCCGGAAAAACCAGCGGGGCCGGGATCTTCAGAGTCAATCAGCGGGTGCGGACCGGCGAGAATCAGGCGTCCGTCAGCCTGCAACTGCGTCAGCCGCGCGACATTCGCCGGACGATTGGCCAAGCGCCGTTCGAGCGCACCGGGCAGTTCTTCACAAATAATCGCGTATAGCATCAGAAAATCCTGCTTCGGTATGTTCGGCCGCTAGGACTCTTTGGGTGTTTGCGCAACGTCGTCCGGCAAGTATTTCGCCATCCAAAATGCTTGCCCAATCACAAATATAAAACTCAACGCAGTCCCACCGAATACCTTCACCTTGACCCACGCGTCCAGCGACAGCGTAAGCGCGAAGTACTGATTCAATGCCGCAAGCGCCAGGAAAAAAATCCCCCAGGCCATCGACAACTTTCTCCAAACGTGGTCCGGCAACTCAATTTCCTGGCCCAGCACACTCTTGAGGGGGTTCTTGCGTAGTGCGACGGCACCCAGAATCATTAGCCCCATCAGGCCATAAAAAAGTGTCCACTTGATCTTGATGTAAAACTCATCTTGCAACAGGATGGTCGCGCTACCAAAGACCAAAATGAACCCCAACGCAATCCACTGAACGGGCTTAACCCGCTCGCGCCGCCAAAGCATCCAGCCGATTTGCAAAATAGTCCCCGCGATGGCCACACCCGTTGCGACATAGATATCGGCAAGCTTGTATGCGCCAAAGAACAATATGACCGGCAGGAAATCGAGAAGCAGTTTCATCAGGCAGCAAAGTGGTTAAACAAAAATGCGGGCGCAAAAACAATAACTTGATATTTTCTCACGATTAGTGGACTCGCGTCCAACGAGCCAATTCTGTCTCGATCAGTCGCCGGGTATCGGCCGGGAAGCCCGGCTGCGACGCCACGGCATGGGCTTCGGAATAAAAACCCGCGCGCTCGTCGGGAAGGTAGTGATTGAGTCTGTCAAAGGCATAGCGTACGAATTCCAGGTCTCCCGACTTAATCGCGGTGATGGCGAAATTCAGGTTGAGGAGCCGCCAAGGGCGCTGTGGGTTCGACCGTTCCAGGTCAGCCTCGTGTCCGGGAGCAATATGCTGGATGAAACCCTGCATCATGGCGAAGATGGCGGCCATCTCCTGTTTCGAGGTGGCCGCATTTGATTTCGCCGCCAATGCATTGACGACTGGCTCCACCGTCGTAATCGAAACGGCGTGGCGCATCGCCCAGTAGCCGATACCTATTTCAACAGTCTGAAGGTTGGCGAGTTGTTCCGGCAGGTCAAAACGAATCAGCCAGCTTTCCAATTCAGCCAGAGAACGCAATGCCGAGTCCACGGCGTCGGTGGTGTCTTCCATCGGAAATCCAAAGTCAGCTCCATATTCACGGTCGAGTTGTCGCATCAGCGTCAGAAAGGCGCCGGTCACCGCGAGTAGCGTTTCGGTATCCGTTGCGACACCACGTACAGTGCCCGCCATTCGTTCATTCGATGCAGCCCGCAGTGCCTCTACCGCCAAACTAAAATGCTCTTCGAGTGGTACCGCGCTGTCCTCGGTTTTGTCGAGTCCAGCGTTAAACATCATGCGAATCGGTTTAATTTCCATCTTTAAGTCAATTTTCCATGTAAAACCTGACGCGAGGCTTCCGTCTCGGCAGAAAAGTACCGTGAATTGGGCCTGCTATGATTGCGGATTCCACTAATAGTTTGAATGTTTTTGTGCAGAATTTTGATTGTCATAACCACTCCACCTATTCAGACGGGCTGTTGCGCCCAAAAGATCTGGTTGATCTTGCGAAAAAAAGCGGCTGCGATGCGGTCGCGTTGACGGACCACGACAACACTGGCGGCCTGGCAGAAGCCGCTTCCGCCGCATTGGATGCGGACATTCGATTCATACGCGGCGTCGAGCTTTCGGTTAGCTGGCCCGGGCAACCGCAGGGCTCGGAAACAGCGGATATTAGCCCGATTACGATCCATGTGGTGGGCCTCGGCATCGATCCGGATAACTCCGCATTGGCGGCTGGCATCGCCTCGATACGTCACGGTCGACTCGACCGTGCCCGGCAAATGGGTGTGAGTCTATCAAGGATGGGTATAAACGACATTTTCGAAGAGGCTCTCGCCCTTGCAGAAAACAAAGACATGATCGGGCGAACACACTTTGCGCGCGCAATGGTGAAACGCGGATTGGCCAAGAACGTAGGTGCTGTGTTTGGTAAATACCTCACGCCGGGAAAGCCCGGCTTTATCGCTCACCAATGGGCGAGCCTGCGCGACGCCGTTCATTGGATCACGACTGCGGGAGGGGTAGCGGTTTTGGCTCATCCCGGCAGGTACAAGCTTTCAAAGCAGGAAATGCGCGCGCTGCTCGCTGAATTCAAGGCTGCCGGTGGTGCGGCCATTGAAGTGATCACCGGTAGCCACGAGAAGCATCAGTACGCGGAATACGCAGCGTTTGCGCGGGAATTCGGCTTTATGGCATCCCGCGGATCCGATTTTCATGGGCCCGATGAGAGCCGTTGGCAGCCGGGCGCGTTACCGCCACTGCCCGCGGACCTGACACCGGTCTGGTCGGTTTTGCAATGAGCCAGTTCTTTACGCTACATCGCACACATCCGGAAATCCGCCTTATCAAGCGAGCGGTCGAGATCGTGCGCAAGGGTGGGCTGATCGCGTATCCCACCGACTCCTGCTACGCGCTCGGCTGCCACATTGGCGATAAAGCCGCAATGGAGCGTATCCGCCGCGTGCGTGGAGTTGACGATCGGCATCACTTCACGCTGGTTTGTCGGGATCTGTCCGACATAGGCACTTTTGCAAAGGTGAACAACGCCCAGTATCGGTTGCTGAAGGCGCACACTCCCGGCAGCTACACCTTTATCCTTGACGCCACGCGAGAACTACCGCGGCGGCTAGCCCACCCCAAGCGGGCCACGGTCGGCGTACGCGTGCCAGAACATCCGGTCACCCATGCCTTGCTCACAGAGTTGAATGAACCGCTGCTCTCATCGACGTTGATGTTGCCGGGCGACGAGGACCCCTTGAACGACGCCGAGGCTATCCGCGGCCGACTTGAACACGAGGTGGATCTCATTCTCGACGGTGGCGCCTGCGGCATCGAACCTACGACGGTGATTGATTTATCCGGTCCGGAGCCCATCTTGGTACGCAGAGGCAAGGGTGAGGTCGCCAGCATGGGGTTCGCCGATTAGGGCCATTGCCTAAGGCGCCCAGCAAGGCAAGTCCGCGGCAAGCTTCATAGTTTGTCCCATCCAGAAATTCAGGAGCCAGAACCACAATGGACGCTTCCATCATTCAAAAAATCACGGTCTATGCAATCCCGTTGATTTTTGCCATCACGCTGCATGAAGCTGCCCATGCTTTTGCAGCTCGCTATTTTGGCGACTCAACTGCGTATATGCTCGGCCGCATGACATTGAACCCGATCAAGCACATCGATCCGGTGTGGACGATATTGGTGCCAATTGTGACATTGTTGGTCAGCCCATTTGTGTTCGGTGCCGCCAAGCCGGTGCCCGTCAACTTCGGCGCGCTGCGTAATCCAAAGCGTGACATGATCTGGGTGGCTGCCGCAGGCCCGTTTGCCAATCTCATCATGATGGTGATGTGGGCGATTATTGGAAAAATCGCGATTACTGCCGGCGCGTCCGGGCCGGTCTATTTCCTGGCTTTGGTGGC
>JANMZU010000710.1:0-2663 GCA_031383585.1 Betaproteobacteria bacterium | reverse complement strand
CCAACGCGTGGCTGAAGGAGCAAGGCTTGGTCAGTGTGCGTGACCTGTGGGTGAAGGCGCAGGGTTACGCGGTTTGAGGTCATCGGCGCGCGCCGCTCGATGAACCGCCCGGTGCGGACCCGCACGCCGGGTGGTGTGGGGGCCGGGGGTTAGAGACCTCCGGCTACCCGATTGGCGTAAATTTTGCGGGCATTTGCTCTCATGATGTACCCCGTATTACGGATGGCATGGGAGCATGATTCCATATGATATTGCAGAAATTATGGAGATGTGGCTGCAATTAGGTGCCCTGAAGAATCAGCTGCGAAGCAAGCGAGCGTCTCGCAAACCCTGCTGTTGGCACTCATTTCGACCTGAAATGCGCTCCTGTATTGGAGTTTGGCCCGCACAGCCCAACAATAAATAGCTATGCTGTTTGGCGCGCACCTGTGGCCAATGGCATCATCTCGTACCTAACAGATTTGGAGCAGGTCGAATGCCGAGCAAGGTCGCAGAAGGTGCAGAACGTGGTTGGATCATTCCCGTCGGCGGGGCAGAAGAAAAAGAAAATTCCCCGCAGATTCTGCGGCGCTTTGTGGAGCTTTGTGCGGCCGATGGCGAGGCGGATATCGTCGTCATCCCCACGGCCAGCCAGATGATCGATTCCGGCAAGCGCTACGAGAAAATCTTTACCGAGCTTGGCGCGGCGCGGGTGACAGCGATGGATTTCGATACGCGACGAGACTGTGAAGAAAGCGGTAGGCTGGAGCGTCTGAAATCAGCGACCGGGGTGTTTTTTACCGGTGGTAATCAGCTGCGCCTCTCGACCATTCTCGGCGGCACGTCGGTGGCCAAGGCGCTGCGCTTGATGAATGCGGGCGGTGTACATATTGCGGGCACCAGTGCCGGTGCGGCATTCATCAGCGAACACATGATTGCATTCGGCGAAGAGGGTGCCAGTCCGATTGCCGGCGCCGTGCGCCTCGCGCCGGGTCTGGGACTCACCAATCGATTCATTATTGATCAGCATTTTCGCCAGCGCGACCGGCTTGGGCGTCTTCTCGCTTCACTGGCGTTTAATCCCTTTGCCATTGGCCTGGGGCTCGACGAAGACACTGCCGCATTTATTGGACCTGACAATGTGCTGGAAGCAGCGGGTAGTGGCAGCATCACCGTCGTCGACGCGTCCGGCATGGAGTTTTCGTCCATGGATGTGGCAGCGGAAGGGCAGCCAGTCTGCATGCTCGGCGTCTCCATCCACATTCTCATCGCAGGTGCTAAATTCAATCTGCACACGCGAAAGGCATCGGCTGGTTCGTTGACACGTACAAAAAAATAGGGAGAGCACATGCGCATTCTTGATCGTTCGGTTTATGTTGGCCCGTCGCTATACGCGCATTTTCCGGTAATTCGACTGGAGCTGGACTTGGGGCCACTTGAAGACTGGCCGACCGCCAAACTGGGTACCGCCTATGTCATGGAGCTGGTCGCCGCTCTGCCCAGCCTGCAGGAGCACGGCTGCTCGTATCGTGAGTCCGGCGGCCTGATCCGGCGCATGCTCGAAGGTGAGGGCACCTGGCTGGGCCATGTTTTCGAGCACGTGGCGATCGAATTGCAGAATGTGGCTGGCGAAGACGTCAGCTTCGGCAAAACGCGCAGCACCGACCGGCCCGGCGTGTATTCGGTGATCTATGAATATGCGCAGCGCGACGAAGGTATCGAAGCCGGCGAACTTGCGTTGAAATTGCTGTGCTCACTGTTGCCGGAAAGCCTCCGGCCGAATAGATCGGTACCCGATGGCTGGGAATGGCCCAAGGCACGCGATGAGTACATCCGCTATTCGCAGCGCCGTGCGTTGGGGCCGTCGACGGCATCGCTGGTGCGCGCAGCGGAAGAGCGCGGCATCCCCTGGTTGCGCATGAACGATCAATCCCTCATCCAGCTCGGCTATGGCAAGTGGCAGCAGCGCATTCAGGCGACCATCACCGGCCGCACTAGTTACATCGCGGTGGAGTTGGCAGGCGACAAGGAGGAGACCAACAAGATTCTCGCTGCGCGCGGTCTGCCGGTACCGCATCAGGAGCTGGTGCGTTCGGCTGACCGGGCGGTCGCTGCCGCCAAACGGCTGGGCTATCCAGTGGTGACCAAGCCTTACAACGGCAATCATGGCCGCGGCATTTCGATTCATCTCACCACTGAAGTGGAAGTCCGCAAAGGCTTTGAGGCAGCCGCAGAGCATTCCTCTTCGGTCATCGTCGAAACCTATTTGACCGGAGACGACCATCGTTTGCTGGTGGTCAACGGTGAGTTGATTGCCGCGACTCGCCGTACACCAGGCCACGTGGTTGGCGACGGCGCGTCTACCGTTCGACAACTGGTGGATGTCGTCAACCAAGACCCGCGTCGCGGTGTCGGCCATGAAAAAGTCATGACGCGCATCGTGCTCGACGAGCAGGCCGACATGATGCTGGCACGCGTGGAAATGACAGCGGATTCGATCCCGTTGAGCGGACAGGTGGTGATGCTGCGCTCGACTGCGAATCTCTCTACCGGCGGTACCGCCACCGACGTGACTGACGTAATCCATCCCGACAATCGCGACATGGCGGTGCGCGCCATTACCGCCATTGGCCTCGATGTCGGCGGCGTCGATTTTCTGAGTCCGGATATCACCGAGAGTTACA
>JANMZU010000641.1:0-9557 GCA_031383585.1 Betaproteobacteria bacterium | reverse complement strand
TGTGCATATCAATATGCTTATCCGCTTGATCGGCTGGTGCAGGCCTACAAGTTCAACGCGAACCTTGGCCTGCTGCCGTTGTTTGCGGATGCTCTTGCGCGCGCGATTGGCGCAGGCGACTCGCAGCACAGGCCAGTGATGGTCGTTCCGCTACCGCTGGCGCCAAAGAGATTGGCGGAACGGGGTTTTAACCAATCGGCGCTGCTGGGAGCGCAAGTGGCAAAAATTCTCGCACTGCGTTTTGAAGCACGGGGCATGCTGCGCGTGCGTGAGACGCCGCCACAGACCGGATTGAACCGCGAAGCGCGGCTGAAGAACGTTCGCGGCGCGTTTGACTGTACGCAACGACTCGATGGGCACGTTGCTATTGTCGATGATGTAATGACGACCGGCGCCACGCTCTCGGAAGCCGCAAAGGTGTTGAAGAAAGCCGGGGCCGCCCGCGTCAGCGCATGGGTGATCGCGCGCGCGACGAAACACGACACCTCAATTGGCGGCATCCTGGAAACCGTGCCATTCGACGATCACAAAAACTAAGCCACCATGTTTAACGTTGTTCTCTATCGCCCGGAAATTCCACCCAACACAGGAAACGTCATCCGCCTGTGTGCAAATACCGGCGCGAACCTGCATCTCGTGCATCCACTCGGCTTCGAATGGGATGATGCGCGCGTCAAACGCGCTGGCCTCGATTACCACGAGTTCGCAAACGTGCGGCACCACGTAAATTGGGCTGCGTGCCGCGAAGCGTTAGCGGGCTCACGAATTTTTGCCGTGGAAACACGCAATGGCACGCGGTACGACGAGGTTGAATATCAGACCGGAGACAGCTTCGTATTTGGACAGGAAACTGCGGGGTTACCGGCAGATCTCATGGATGAGTTCCCGCCCGGGCGACGCGTGTGGCTGCCGATGCGGCCGGACAATCGGAGCTTGAATTTGTCGAATTCAGTGGCCGTAATGATCTTCGAAGCTTGGCGCCAAAATGGTTTTGGCGGGAGTTAGCGGCCATCGCTTGGCGCGATGGCCGCATACAAATATGAGTGCTGAATATGGCTACTGAACAGTCACACGCTTGGCGCTGACGGGTACTTTCTTCGGCAGTACCAGCGACAAGACACCATCCGTATACTTGGCTTCAACGGCAGCTTCGTCAATGTCCTGTGCGACGCTGAAAACCCGTGAGGTCTTGCCGTAGTAACGCTCGGAATGCAACAGTTGGGCCGTAACTTTTGCTGCGACCTTGTCGGTGGTCTCTACACCGACCGCTGGCGCAGTAGCTTCGCGCTTGACCTCGGCCACGATAGAAACTTCCTTCTGATCGACTTCAATATGTATGTCCTCTTTCTTGACACCCGGAATGATGGCGCTAACGAGGTAAGCTGTGGCATCCTCGCTCACTTCAATTTTGATCGGAGCGACGACGCTGCGTGCGTCACCGGGTAGTGGCCTCAGAAAGCCAGACAACAGTTCGTCCAACTGGTTGGAAAAAATACTGTTGGACGAATCCAAACGCTTGTTCAAACGTACTACTGTATTCATGTTTCGCTCCTTGAGTGTTGTTGCGGATAGTGCACAGTAACTGAGGATCGCATTGTGATATTTCAAGGGCTTGCACCATCAGGGGGACGATTCTTATAGACTGATGAAACGTATAAGAGAAAGTATTTATGGGCGCTGGCAATAAGGACAATCCCCTGGACAAGCGGCGAATGCTTTTTGCTGAAGTCGAATCACATCGCGGCTACATGCTGCGCTTTGCAACAGCGAAATTGCGCGATGCAGAGCAGGCAGAAGAGGTGGTGCAAGAAGCGCTGCTGGCGGCGCTAGACGGGATAGACAGCTTCTCGGGCCAGTCGGCATTGCGTACCTGGCTTACGTCCATACTAAAATTCAAGATCATTGATTTTCAGCGCCGCGTGATCAGCGAGCGTGCCCATACCGCCACTGCGCCAGAGACGGACGATTCAGCAGATCCTGAATGGTTTGACAACCTGTTTGACGAAACGGGCCATTGGCAGCAGAGGCCGACGGCCTGGTCAAACCCGGATGGCGCGTTGGAGCAGAAACAGTTCTTCGCAGTATTCGAGCGCTGTATGGATAAATTGCCGCCTGCGGCAGGTCGGGTATTCTTTAAGCGCGAAGTGATGGGAATTGATACCGACGATATCTGTAAGGAAGAGTCCATCACAGCGTCCAATTGTTGGGTAATGTTGCATCGCGCAAGGGTGGCATTGCGCGAATGTCTAGACCGTAACTGGTTTCAAGGGGAGGTTAAATCGTGAATACTGACGGTGCTGAAGGTGTCTCATTGTCTTGCAAGCAGGCAGCGCGGCTGATGAGTCAACAGCAAGACCGCGCGTTGTCAGATACGGAGTCCGACGAGCTAAAGAAACATTTGCTCGTGTGCCTTGACTGTCGCAACATCGAACAGCAACTGGGTTTCCTTCGCCGCCTCGCCAATCGATATGCTGCGAGCGGACCGCCCCACTAATATGAACCCGTGAGAAAAGCCATCGCAAAAAAGCGGGGCAATTGTGTATTATGTTTGAATCTGATTTTACCTAAACCACGTAGACTTGTTCTGTGCAGCATCCGTCTGGGCAGTATTGCTCAGGCAGCGCCTTCAAGCTAACAAGCGCAAGACTGCCCCATCGATATCATCCTAACAATCATTGAAAAGGAAGCTCCTCATGAAAAGCAAATTGATTATTTCCTCGGCTATCGCCGGACTCGTCGCCCTCAGCACCGCCAGTGGCGGGGCGATGGCGCAAGACAAACCTGCCGCTGCCAAAGAAAAATGCTACGGTATTGCCAAGAAAGCCGCGAACGATTGCGGAACCGCTAAGCATTCCTGCGCAGGTCAGGCAGCCTCAGACAATCTTCCTGAGGAGTGGAAATTTGTCGCCAAAGGCACATGCGTATCCATGAAAGGATCGCTCAAAAAGCCTGGTGCTGAAGCGCCAAAAACCGGCTACTAAACTCAGTAGCGGCCACGAATTAATAGTAGTCCCCTTGAGATTGATGCCCCCGCAGTAACTCGCGGGGGCATTTTTTTGGGGCTCGGTGCCAGAACGATGAACTCTACAGCCGCAGCGCTCAAGCGACGTGCAGGCATAGGCTTGCGGCCGCCGCACTACCGGGCGATTCTGGATGCGATGCCCGACGTTTCTTTTCTCGAAGTACATAGCGAGAACTTCTTTGGCGACGGCGGTCAACCGCTCAAGTACCTGACGAAGTTTCGCCAGGACTATCCGATAAGCACCCATGGCGTTGGCCTTTCCCTGGGTTCGACTGATCCGCTCTCCCGGGAGCACCTTAAAAAACTGAAGCGCCTGGTTGACCTGATTGAGCCGGCGCTCTTGTCTGAACACCTGTGTTGGGTTGGCGTGAATGGCCGGTTCCTCAACGATTTGCTGCCGCTGCCTTACACCGCCGAATCGCTTGATCACGTGGTCGCTCGCGTCGTTGAGGTGCAGGATTTTCTCAAGCGCCCGATTCTCGTTGAGAATATTTCAAGCTACCTTGAGTTCGTGGATTCGACCATACCCGAATGGGAATTCGTCCGCGAAGTTGCCCAACGCGCCGGCTGCCAAATCCTGCTGGATGTGAATAACATCTACGTCAACGCCGTCAATCACGATTTTGATGCGTTGACCTACCTGGATTCAATAGCGCCGGGAAGTGTCGGGGAAATTCACCTTGCGGGTTTTCAGGATACCGGCGACATACTTATCGATACCCATGGCGCTGCCGTAAGCGACGAGGTGTGGAAACTTTACCGATACGCCATCGAACGATTTGGCAATGTGCCAACACTGATCGAGTGGGATACAGACATTCCAGCGTTGCCCGTGCTGCTGGACGAAGCGCAGAAAGCCAATCGGATACTTGGACGCAATCAATCGCTAGGCCACCATGCTGGATGACCTGCAGCGGGCGTTTGCGGCGGCGCTGCTGGACCTTGATGCAGCGACCACCCGTGCCGGCACCGCGCTGGTGGGCGGTGGCAAGCTAACCGCAGAGCGACGTCTGGAGATATACCGATTTAACGTACTGGCGAATTTATGTGGCGCATTGAAGGATATCTATCCCGTGGTGCTGGCCATCGTCGGCGAAACATTTTTCCAGCATGCGGCGGAACAGTTTGTTCGCGCGCACCCCTCACGCTCCGGCGACCTGAACAAGTTTGGCGCCGATTGGCCTTCATTTCTTGCCGCCTATCCGCATGCTACCGAGTTGCCGTATCTTCGAGATGTGGCAGCCGTCGAATGGGCCTGGCATGAGGCATTTCATTCTGCTGAGTCGCCTCGGTTCGATTTGTCACGACTTGCAGAGGTACCCCCGGAAACCCAAGGCAGCTTGCAGTTCGTGCTGCACCCCTCGGTCCGATTGATTCAGTCGCGATATCCGACGCTGCGGATTTGGGAAGTTAATCAGCCGAACTTTGCAGGTGAAATTGATGTGGTCTGGGAAGATGCCCCCGCGAGCTTTCTGATCCATCGCGATATCGCCGATGGGGTCAGCGTAGTCATCAAGCAGATCAGCGACGCTGGTTTTGTTTTTTTGCTTGCGCTTGAGCGAAGCGCGACGTTTGAAGAGGCCGCTTCTGATGCGCTGGATGTTCATTCTGATTTCGACTTGCAAGGATTCTTGCTTGAATCCGTCCAATCTGGCGTCATCATCGACTTCGTCTGGGATCAAACGTTGACTAGTGGATTAAGTCCCGACTCGGTCTGCAAACTGCATACGGAGTTGAAACCGTTTTGACCAGAGGCACGTAAACGTTGTACTAGCATCATTTTGCTAGCAACGACGCTCGCTTTTCTGGAAAGGCCACAAATGCAATTCGATTTTTCTTCGCGCAACAAACGGCCATGTTGGGTAATCGCTGCTGTTGTTTGCATGTTTCTGACAGGCAATGCCAGCGCCCAGCAGAAACCCAAACCACTGGGCAAGCTTGAGGCGGCAGCCGCGCTCAATGCTGCGGCGAGGCAGCCGATGCTCGCCGAACGCATCACCAAATCGTTCGCCCTAATCGGCCAGAAGGTACTCGTGTTTCCCGCACGGCGGCAGCTGGATGACTCCATCAAGGAATTCGAAGCGGGCTTAAAGATCCTGCTAGTGTCTGCACCTACAGCGGAAATTCGCGATAACTACCAGCTGCTTGAGCAATTGTTCGACGAATTCAAAAGCATCAAGGCGAAGCCAGCCAATCTGGAAAACGCCAAGGAATTGGCTGAGCAGAATGAAGAACTGGTGTGGATTGCGACCAAGGGTGCGCAGCTGTTCCAGCAGCACAGCAAGTCAGCGCGTACGGACTTGATAGGAAGAGCCGGTGAAATGCGCACTCTCACCCAGCGAATCGCCAAGCTCTACTTGTTCCGCAGTTGGGGGATTCGTTCGGACGTTATAGCCAATGACCTGAAGAAAGCTGAAGCCGATTACAGCGCTGATTTCGATGCGCTGATGAAGGCCACGCAGAATACAGATCAAATCAAGAGCGAGTTGGCGCTGGCAGAAACGCAGTGGATTTTCCTTAAGCAGGCGATCGAACGGTTAAACGCCAACAAAACCTCGGCCACCGAGCTTGAGCATGTCTCAAAGGCTTGCGACAATATTCTGGAAGTGATGGAGCGCGTGACCAAGTTCTATGAAACCGTTAAGGCGTAGATGGCCGATTAAGTTCGCTGGTGTTGTGCGCTTTTCACGGCAGACCGCCTTAAGGTAGGAAACACGCCTATTGGCGGGCCCGTCAGCCCGAAAATGGTTGAAGATGGCCGTGAATACTGGGGTTTGTAATTTTGACCGGGATTCCTTCGACGCCATTGCTTATTTCGGACAGGTGCATTCAGAGGTTGTTGGCCAGTTTCTTCTTTCAAGCGGCGCAACCGTCAATTTGCGCGGAACCAGGTTGTTTTCTACGTTGTTGCGATCACCCTAGAATCCTCGGTTGGACGGGTGTGAGTGTGCGTTTTTTGCGGCTTTCTGGCAAGGCGCGACGACGAGGCAGGCTACACCCTGACAGGAGAAGGGCGCACCGCTGGTGCGCCGTAACCGCCAGGGAGCCGCAAAAACGTGCAATCACGTGCGTACCGTACGCACCCGCAAGGTGAACGGCCAGAACGCGAGATGGCCAAGTTCTCCGGCAGGCAAAATATCTTGCGCCGCACAATGTCTGTCGCCTTGTCGGGCTACCTGTGACCCTTCCGTTGTCGGCCGGGAGCGGAACTTCTGCGGCAGCCTTCAATTTTCTCTTATACCGGTCACTGATATTGAATGCCACATTGCGAACCGTGTTAGCGTAACGCCATCGCTGACATGTAAGCAACTGTCGACCCGCGATAGAGAAAAGCGCTGGCTGTTAGGGGGAGATGCAAGTTGAATATTTCCAATGACTTGTTTGAGCGGCCGCCCAGTGCTAGCGAGTCAGTCACAAGTAAGACCGGCTTAGGGTTTCGGGATGCGGCTCGATTGTTTGCTCGCCACCAGCCAGTCACTATTCCCATGGTTGCGCTCGCCCTGATCATTCCGATCTACCTGGTTATTGGCGGCGTCCTGGTACCGGGGCTGACGGTTTATCAACCCGAAACGTTTTTGGACCATGCGCTTCCGCTGGAGCCGGCTTGGTCGGTCATTTATCTATCGATATTTCTCGCGGCGCTGCTTCCAGTTTTCGTCGTGCATCAGCCGGAGATGGTGCGGCGCACCGTTAACGCTTTCCTCGCCATCTGGTTAGTTGCATATGTCTTTTTCTTGGCATATCCAACGATAGGCCCTCGGCCAACAGCCAAGGTAGTTGGGGACAATTTTTCAGTCTGGTTGCTGCAGTGCATCTACGCATCAGACTTTCGGTACAACTGCTTGCCCTCTCTACACGTCGCACAATGCTTCCTGGCAGCGCTGGTCTGCTATCGCATCCATCGGGGGGTGGGAGCTGCGGCAGGCGTTTGGGCGGCCCTGGTAGGCGCTTCTACCGTTTACACCAAGCAGCACTATGTGCTCGACGTCATTTCTGGAGCCTTGCTAGCGTACCTTGCATATTGCGTCTTCCTTCGCAGCTATCCCCGTACAGCCACACCTGAACACGAGCGCCGACTGGCGCCGCTCCTTGCGTTTGGCGCAGTCGGAACTTATGGGATCATTGTCGGCATTATGTGGATTGCATATTTGAACGGGGTCGTACTTCGCTAACGGCCGGACACGGCCAAAATCGGAGTTACGGCGGCGTCGCAAAAATTGCGCCTAACCGGACGTTCAAACTATTAACCTGCCGCCCCCATGTAGCTGTCAATTTCGCCCAAAGCGTGTAGCGATCCTACCTGGGCGCGTAGTTTTCTTATCGCCGGGTCATGGTTAAACTTGTTTCTCGCTCAGACTGAAGGAGCGTGCATGTTGCCGCAGCCAAATTGACCCATCTGCCGGAACCCCTTTAAGCCAGCCGAGGGCCCTGCGAACCATTGCATATGTTGGGGTTGCGCCAACTTGAGGGGGGAAAAATCGGTGGCTTGGGTCAAAAACGCATCTGCTCCATCAGTTTGATATTTCTAAAACCCGCGCCGCGCCTACCCACCTCACGTGAGTCGCCCAGACGACCCGGGCCAATCGAAGAAAGCTGTAAAGAAGGATATGGATTCAATCACTCCCGAACGCATAGGCAAATACGAGGTTAAGGCAGAGCTCGGTGCAGGCGCAACGAGCAAGGTCTACCTTGTTCATGACCCGTTTACCAAGCAGGATTTCGCCGTCAAGCTAGTGGACGATACCGTCTTCTCGCAGGTGGACAACGAGGTGGCCCGCGCCGGCTTCATGACCGAGACCGCCTTGGTCGGCAAACTGGAGCACCCCCACATCATCAAGATCCTCGATGTGGTTTCGCAGCCCAACCTACACTACGTTGTCATGGAATATGCGCCTGGCGGCACGCTGGAAAAATTTTGCGTGAGTGGGAATCTGATGGATCGCGAAGCTGCATGTGACGTCATCTTTACCTGCGCTAAAGCGCTGGAGTACGTGCATGAACAGGGCTTGGTGCATCGTGATATCAAACCTGCCAACATTCTCCTTTCCTCCGGCACAGAGGTAAAGATCACCGACTTTGGTGCGGCGGCGATTCTTAGCCAGAACCACAATCTGCGCATAAAAGCTGGGTCGCCTCTCTACATGGCACCGGAGCAAATTACAGGCGGTGAGACGGATTTTCGCGGCGACATCTACTCACTTGGTGTCGTGATGTATCGCATGATGTGCGGCCAACTTCCTTTCAATGCAAGCAGCATGGATGCGCTTCTTCACCAGATTGTCAATGTAAGACCGGATGCGCCTAGCCTTTTGCATCCTGGCGTGCCGACCGCACTTGATGACTTCGTGCTGCGAGCATTGGAGAAAGACCCTGTCAAGCGCTTTGGGTCATGGAGCGAATTCGGCAAAGCGTTACTCGCGGCGACACGCGTAGGTCACCACCAAGGCGCAGGCGCTACCGCTGTCAGTGCCGGTGGTGAGAGCAAGAGCGACAAGTTCACTATGCTGCGATGCTGCAAGTTTTTCGAACGCTTCGGCGAGCCGGTGCTTTGGGCTTTGGTAGAGCAAGCCGGCTTCGAACGCAGAGTGCAAGGCGATGTGCTGATAAGAGAGGGTGAGGTGGGCGAGGGGTTCTTCATTCTGCTCTCAGGTGAGGTGCGTATCACCAAGAAGGGGCGTCTCATTGATATGGCCACGGTGGGCCAGTCGGTCGGAGAAATGTCGTATATCTTGAATAGCCGGATGCCACGTACGGCTTCTTGTGTTGTCTCCAGTGATGCGCTGTTATTGCATATCACTAGTGTCCGGTTTATTTGATGCCGACAGACTGGAAAGGCAATATTGGCGAGGGTTTTGAGGGATTCATGGGTGTCCACGATTTGAATTTCAGATTGTACATTTGCGATTCTTCCGGGTTTAGACGACCTGGAGTGACACATGAACGTGGGCAAGACGCTGTTTGCGCAGGTCATGGAGTACGTCCCATGGAAGACCTTTGGACGCATCATCGAACGCCATGCTGGCGATGCCGGTGTACGCACGTTGGACTGCGCCGATCTGTTTCGTGTCATGGCCTTCTCGCAGTTGACCTGGCGCGAGTCCCTGCGCGATATCGAGGCGTGCCTGAAAGCCAATCACGCCAAGCTGTTTCACATGGGCCTGTCGGGCGTGCCAGCCCGCTCGACACTCTCGGATGCGTTGAACGACCGGGACTGGCGCATCTATCACGATCTGGCAATGCGCCTGATTGTGCGTGCGCGGGAGCTCTATGCCAAAGAACCGCTGGGGATCGATCTGGACGCGACGGTGTACGCACTCGATGCGACCACGATCGACCTGTGCTTGAGCCTGTTCGATTGGGCACCGTTTCGCTCCACCAAGGCGGCGGTGAAGATGCACACGTTGCTGGATTTGCGCGGAGCCATTCCTGCCTTCATCCACATCAGCGACGGCAAGATGCACGAGGTCATCGTACTCGACATCCTGCCCATCGAGGCGGGTGCCTTCTACGTGATGGATCGTGGTTATCTGGACTT
>JANMZU010000626.1:0-1530 GCA_031383585.1 Betaproteobacteria bacterium | reverse complement strand
ATCTCGTGAGCGATGAGTTTCTCGTGTGTGTTTGAGGCGCCGGCCGCATTGGCCACGTCAATGCCAAGTGCGACGACATTATTGGCAAGCAAGAGGTTCCCGCGCATCTCGCTTGATTCGATGGCGATTAAACCCGGGTCTGCCAGTGTGTCCTTGAAATAGCCCTCAGCTGCGGCAGCTTCACCACAGGCAAGCAATGCTCCATTTGCTCGCCGGTTGCCGTGACTCTTGAGCGCCACAGCCGCATGTCCGTGCCGGTTGGCCACTCGCTGATGATAGTCCGCGCTTTCAATATCCCCACTGGCGCGATAACGGCGCGAGAGCGCACGGTTCTGATCCCACTGGACACTCTCGCCTACAGCTTTCGTGGTCACATCGTCGCCAAACGTTTTGCCAGCCAAGCACGCCGGACACAGCCATGCTGTGCCGATGTGCGTGAGCGCGTCGCCAAGAGCGGGACGCTCCTTGCATGTTTCGCACACAGCCGGAGGAAGGAAGCCTCTGCGCGGCATTATCGCTTCCCCCCGTTTCCGGAAACAGCCCGATGCCCCGCTCTGATAAGACGATCCAAGATGCCGGCGATACATTTCTCGGTGCCAGTGGCCTGATAGTGGGCAATGATGTCGGCAACATCAGGCGACGGGAAATAGTCGATTCGTGAATGCTGTTGGCGATAGCGCCGGACGCGCCGTGTGGTCGACGTTATCTTTTCATTGGGTGCGGTCATTGGTGAGTCTCCTGATCTGTGCCGTTCCATGTAAGACCTGCCCACCGATCTTCCCCCGTTCGCTGGTCAGGATCACTCGCCTTCGGCGTATAGCCCTCACAGCGCCGCATAAGCATCGGGTGAGGGGCATAGCTTCGCCCGGCAATCACCAGCGCATCCTTGGTCGGTGCAGCGACCTTGCAAACGCCGTCATAGCGACGATTAGCGCATTGCGTACAGCGCCGCCGGTCGTCTTCTTCCCATGCCAGCGATTCAGCCGCAACACGATCTAGCCTTCCGTCAAATTCCGCAATCGCGGCTCTTTCCTCGAATCCCTCCAAGTCGAAAGGCGTTACCGTCTCAGCATCGGCAGCAATCAACGGCGTGTCACCAGCACCAACTGGCAAAGTAGAAATATTTTCATTACGCCCCTGAACCGTACTGCCAAAACTGACAGAAGGGGCTTTTGGCGGTTCTGTCAGTACAGTTTCTGGGCTATGCGTGAATTTTTCTTGCTCTATCAGTCGCTTTAATCGCGCTAGGTAGCTCATGCTGCCACCTCTCGAATCCATCGATATTGTGTCGTCGTCCTGCCGCCTGTATCGAGTTCCTCGGCTGATAGGTGTCCGTATTCCTGTAACAATCCAATTGCGCCAATGGCTTTGGCTGGCGTTTCTAAGCCTGTCCAACCTGCCCGATAGACTTCCCTGGTCTTGAAGTTTTCGGGTAGCTTGCCGGTCGCCAGCTTCTTCAATACCGCCGGCGAAACGTCATACCCCGCCGCGTCGCCCGATGCTTTGCCCCACGGCAGCCGGCGCATCATC
>JANMZU010000620.1:0-17607 GCA_031383585.1 Betaproteobacteria bacterium | reverse complement strand
GGAATTCACGCCGAAAACCCCTTTTTTTTCCACGCATTGAAGCCTCACCGGCGCGCGCATTCTGACCTTATCGCGCAGTGCTGCAAGGTCTTGCGGAACCAATGGCCGGAAAAGATAGCCCGGCAGACCTGACCAGCAAGGTGCTTCCGACAAGGAGGATGCCACCATGGGCCAGCGTCAGTTCCAGCCACAAGCCACATCCGCTAAAGCCGCACAGCGGCCGAGAGCAGGCACCGGTAGCGATATCCGCGCTCGACTGCTGCGTGGCTTGCAACAGGTACTCGAAATCTCCCGCGACCAGTTCGACGACGTCGATTTGTGCATACCCGAGTGGCGCCAAGCCGACGACGCACTCGAGCGTGCTTACGACGCGTGTCTGGCAAGAGCGGCGATTCCCATCATCAAGTCGCTATGCAGCAACGCACATCGCTATATCGACATGGCAGTGGAAGTGTCGACGGCCCGATCCTGCTACGACGGGCGCATCTGAATCTCGCTTCTTCCACCAAGAGTCACCGCCGCGGACATGCTTGATCTGATTGAAAGCCAGTTGGTCGCCAATCGCCTGCCCATTGTTGCCGTAACGCTTGCGGCGGTTCCGCATATCAACACGCCGGTGGTACTGACGATTCACTGGCATGGATTCGAGGCGCAGCGAATCACCGAAACATCGGACGCGGATGAACTGATGGAAACTGCTGGACACTCAGGTTACGAGCAGTGGCTGTATCGCCCGGTCCGAGGTGGCCTGTGGTCGACACTGGCAAACGACATCACGCTGGAAAGCGGCGGCTATCGCAACTCAACGTGCCCGTTGAGCGGCAAGCCACTGGTGGAGGCAAAAC
Source organism: Betaproteobacteria bacterium (assembly GCA_031383585.1). Taxonomy (GTDB): domain Bacteria; phylum Pseudomonadota; class Gammaproteobacteria; order Burkholderiales; family Usitatibacteraceae; genus UKL13-2. The sequence goes on along the minus strand of JANMZU010000620.1, from coordinate 16,762 downwards.
GCCTGCGTAAAACGCGAAAGGAGGTTTTTCCACTGGGAACAACTGTTACGCTGATCGATTGACTCGGGCGTATGCACCACGAGTCTGGTGCAATTACCGCCCACTTCCAGCTTCGCAGCGCCACGCGGGTCTGCGTCAATTTGGTTTTCACTAAAAAAATTGCCATTGAGCATTGCAGTGGTGTCTGCACGCTATTTTGTGTGCAAACAAGTCATAGGTCAAAATCGATCTGCAAATTTTCCGATCCAATCGTTACCCAAGTTAGCGAGGTTTGAATATGATCGAGTACGTAGACTCTATAGATGGAGTTAGCGCCGATGACCTCGGCGGCTTGTTGGCGCATTGGGATTTTACGCCCCCGGAGGGCACACTATTTGCCATGCTCAGCCAAAGCTCTGCAATCATTATTGCGCGCGATGTTGCATCGGGCAGGGTTTGCGGATACATCGCGGCGCTGAGTGATGCGGTCGCATTTGGTTTCATTTCGGCGTTGGAGGTTCGGCCCGAATACCGTAGAAAGGGAGTGGGCACCACACTCGTGAACCGAATGGTTGAGCGGCTGGACGTAGCTGGGATTTACCTGTCCTGCGCGCCGTCCATAATCCCTTTTTATGAGTCGCTTGGCTTTAGCCGCGGTACGGCGATGAGCAGGCGAAGGAAACCATAAGATGGCGAGTGTAGTGTCGGTCAGGTGGAAGCGCCGTTATGTCTCTAGCAAGAGGCCGTCAGGCTCAGTGTCGAATTTCTACTATTGCCATTCAGGTCGGAGTCAAATTATTTTCGTCAAGCCAACTTGCCCCGACCCTGAGGTCTGCTAGTTGAATCAAAATATAGCCCGTCATACCTGTTCAGTAGCGGACACTGGGTGAGTCATGGTAAATCCGACCAGATCGCGGTAAGCGTGCCACGTCGCGTGCCCGACCAAAGGGCCCGTGACCAGCAGCCCTATGAAGGCGGTCAACACGCCCGCTCCAATCAGCACGACAATTAGCGCCGCCCAAACCAACATGGCCGAAGGATTGCGCGTCAGCGTCATCACGCTCACCGCAGCCGCAGTAACGGCATCGGCGCGGCGGTCCAAAAGAAACGGAATTGAGACGACGCTAAAGGCAAACACCAGCGCTGCGAATGCCAGTCCGACGCCAAAAAACGTCACCACGAGCGACACGTTTTGCAGGGAAACCAGTTGATCAAAGAACGCCCCCCAGGTCGGCATGCCGCGCGACTCGAACAAAGCAAAGGTCACCAGCGACGCGCGTGCCCAAACCAGAAATACCACCGTCAGGATCAGCACATAAACGCCAATGCCACCGGGGTTTTCACGCCACGCCACCAGCGAGCGCCGGAAGTCAGGCGGCGCGCCGGCCTCGCGCTGTCGGGACAACTCATAGAGCCCGACGGCTAAAAACGGGCCAGCCAGCATGAAGCCCATCGCTAGCGTAGAGGTGTAATTCACGGCAAAACGAAACGCCGCAGCGCCCAGCGCGCCCAGCGCGGAAAAACACACACCGTAGAACAAACTGGCAATCGGTCGCGCCGCAAAATCTGCCCAGCCTTTTGCCAGCCACAACAGCGGCCGGCCTGCGGAAACCTCTCTGATTTCCGGAAACGCAAAGTGTGCCTGGGCAGCAGGGACTTCAGTGTTCATACGTGCAACTCCTCACGGCAGCACGCGGAGACGGCGTTTTGGCTGCACTCTCGGCAATATACCGCTGTTAGTGGCCGCCCAGTCGCCAAATCATCAGGATGCTTTTGCGCTGGATCAAGCTCACCGCGTTCCGGCCGATTGTCTTCAATGAAATCGTTTCCAAACGACTTGGCATTAGCGACTTTGATGGGCGGGGGGTTAAGTGAATATGTGAATCCGGTAGTACGCTTGCTGGATACTCTGGCGATGGCGGATTGGCTGCGGCGAATGGCCCGTGTTTAAGGCGTCTCGCAGGTCATCATTTTCACGTTTACAGCGTATCCAGGCCATTTAGCATGCGTTTTGCCTCGACACGGATAGCTGCGCGCTCGTCATCGCTCAGTCTCAACAAATTCTTCACCATCAGTGCAGTGCGTGGGTTGTGCGCGAAAGCCTCCACGTGTTTGTCGAGAAAGTGCCAATAAAGAGTTGTCATCGGGCACGCATTTGCGCCGGTTTTCACGTCAGGCTGGTAACGGCAGCCGTTGCAATAATTGCTCATTCGCTTCACATAGGCACCGCTCGCGATATACGGCTTGCTGGTGAAACGTCCGCCGTTTGCAAATAACGCCATGCCAGCCGTATTTGGCAACTCCACCCATTCGACTGCATCCACGTACACGGCCAGATACCAATCACAAAGCGCCTGCGGAAGTATTTCAGCGGTGACACCGAACATACCGGTGATCATCAGGCGCTGAATATGATGCGCATAGCCGAATCGCATAGTTTGTCCGACGACATGTTGCATGCAGTTCATTTGTGTTTTGCCAGTCCAGTACCATTCAGGCAGGCTGTTTTGATGGTTAAAGTGATTCGCCCGCTTGAGTGCGTCTCCATCCAGAAAGTAGACGCCGCGGATGAACTCACGCCAACCAAGGATTTGCCTGATGAATCCTTCAGCGCTTGCAAGATTAATCGTGCCTCCACGGTAGGCGGACTCCGCTCTGGCAATGACTTCACGAGGGCAAATCAATTTTAGATTGAGGCTGCTGGACAACAATGCATGCCAGCCAAAGGGCATGGTCGTCCACATGGCGTCTTGATGTGGCCCGAACTGGGGCAGACGGTTCACGACGAAATCATCGAGCGCGATGAGGGCTTCGTCACGCGTGACGGGCCAGTTGAAGTGTGCAGTGGTGCCTGGGTGCGACGCAAATTGCGATTCGACAAGCGCGAGCACATCCCGCGTGAGTGCATCGTGTTCGAAAACCGGTGGCACCGGTACATCTTTAGGCCCGCTTTTACCAAAGCTCTTGCGATTCTCTGCGTCGTAATTCCATTCGCCGCCAACCGGCTTATCGCCGTCCATCAGCGCGCCAGTTTTGCGGCGCATGTCGCGATAGAAGAACTCCATCCGCAGCGTTTTGGTTTTGCCGGCCCATCGAGCGAAGTCGGTTTTAGAACTCAAAAAGTGCGTGTCCAGCCGAATTGCCAGCGTACACGCGTGTGCGGCGCATATTTGAGTGATGGCAGCCTCGACGCGGCGATCGCCGGGTTCAACGACGATCAGCTTTTGCGGTTTCTCAGCAACGATCGCCGCCGCTATTCCTTCCGCAAGCGTTGCGTCGTTATCCACTCCAAGTGAACGGTATAGCACCAGAATATTTTTTTTGCTTAGCGCCTCTGCGAAATGCCGCATGGCTGAAAGGAAAAGGGCGGTGCGCGCCTTGTGCGACCAAACATGCGTGGACTCTCCGATGGCCTCGATCATCAAAACCTTATCCTGCTGCAAGTCGAACTGGTCAAGCGCCGACGAGTCAAGGTCCAATTGGTCGCCGAGAATCAGTACAAGATTACGCATGCTATGGCGCCCCCCTCGTTTGCCTCGTCGCTGCACGACGACACTTTTCGGAGCAGTACTTCACGTCTGCCCAATTCTTTGCCCACGCCTTGCGCCACGTCATCTCGCGGCGACAAACGTTGCAAGGTTTGCTTGGCAGATTGGCCTTGTTACCTTTGAATCCCTCATGCGGTTGTTTGTTTTGCATGTTATTTCCTCCGTTTGCGCGGTTACTTGACCATTGGCCGTATCGTAGTGAAGCCGACATCAGTGGTCTGGACTTGCCCGCATGACGTTGCGGTACGGTAGCTCTGTGATGCGCGCTGCCGGGCCAAGCACGATGTTGCCAGCGCAATGCGCAAACTGTGTCCGCGTGCCAGGTGCCGCGACGCATTTGACCATCGCTGCAGCGGCACCTGCGTGTTCGCCAATATCCGCCGTAATCTGTACGTGTGCAGCACTGTAGGCATGAGCAAGCTTCTCGCGGTCGCGTCCGATAACGGCGATCCCCCATCCGGTTGCGTCCCTACCTTTTTGGGAGCGAGTGATTGTCCAAGGCCACCCGCTGCGCCGGTGACCAGAAGAATATGAAATGTTGCTGGCATCATTTTTTGACTCGTATGATTATGGGGATTGCTGTGATTCAGATGAAAGACGAGATCGACGCGGAACGAGACACATTTGCGATGGCGATATTTTCTGCGGGATGGGGCTAAGCGCGAGCCATGAGCAGCGAACATAAAGCGCGCTTGCATTGACAGTATCAACCGCGTTTTGTTGCAAGGAAGTATGAATGCGTTACCCCTGAGTGATTGTGTTCAATTACGATTTGTCGGCTTGTTCAGCAGGTGCCGAGGGTAAAGTACATTTTTGGAGAAATGAATGCCAGAAGGGCCTGAAATTTTTCGCGCGGCGCGCGCCTTGCAAGAGGCTGTAGCTAATCAGCCGATTCGCCTCGTGCTGTCGTATCCAAAGTTACGTTCGCGCGCAAAAATACTCAGTGGCGTACCTATTGTACGAGTGCGAGCACGCAGCAAAGCAATCCTCACAGAGTTTGCAGACGGGACAGTGCTTTACTCACATAATCAGCTTTACGGCGAATGGCGTGTTCATGCGCCGGACGAGCCGCTCGCCTCCCGTCAGGTCCGCCTGAGCATTGAAACGGCAAGTGCGCGCGCAGTGCTATATAGCGCAACTGATTTTGCGTGGCTACGCGCTGGTGCAGAAAGCAGCCATCCCTACATCGCAAAGCTTGGCCCTGAAGTGCTTAGCGATCACGTCACAGCGAAAATGCTTACAAGGCGACTCGGCGAATTCCCAGGCCGAACCATCGCCGATGCGCTCCTCGATCAAAATGTCATCGCCGGACTGGGTAACTATCTGCGCGCCGATGTCCTCTTTGTCGCTGGTGTTGATCCACTCGCCCGCATTGGACAGCTAGCGCCGACAGCGCTGATGTCGATTGCCACTGCTTGCAAGAAACTCACCGCGCGTAGTGTCAAGCAGTGCGGGGTTGTTCGTCCCTTGGCGGAATACATTGCATCGCATCAAGATAAGGCGAACCATCGGGAGCGAGGTGGTGGTGCCTATGAGGCATCGCGGTTCTACGTTTACAGCCGTGAGGGCAAAGCTTGTTGGAGGTGCGACTGCAAAATCCAGCGCGTGACGCAGGCCGGCAGAGGGCTGTTCTTCTGTAAGGTTTGTCAGAGCGCGTGATATTTATCTCGATTGTTGGCCAAAGCGTGCCTTGGGGCGGGAATCTTCGCGGCAGGCTTGCAAAGTCGCTTCGAAAACTAGTTCCCGAAACACTGAACTTTTGCGTCTAAATGGTGACCAAGCAGTCACATTGTGACGTTTCGGTCTCTTTCACACCCGTTCGCGCTTTGTGTCCCTCACAAAAACACGGGCTGTCCCAGACGTGATTAAGCACTTCCAATCCATTTCCTCACTAGGAGTTGTAGATGAATCGTACGTTGACTTCCCTCGTCGTTGGCGCTGCACTGGCCGTTTCCTCAACATTTGCTATGGCTAATAAGGATATTGTCGACACCGCCGTTGGCGCAGGCAATTTCAAAACGCTGGTCACGGCAGTGCAAGCAGCCGGACTCGTCGAAACACTCAAAGGCAAAGGACCATTCACCGTGTTCGCGCCAACCGACGAAGCATTTGCCAAGATTCCAAAAGCTGACCTTGACGCGCTCTTGAAAGATAAAGCCAAGTTGGCTGCTGTCCTGACCTATCACGTCGTTCCGGCCGCGGTGATGGCCAAAGACGTCAAAGCAGGCGACGTCAAGACGGTGAACGGCAAGTCGATCAAGATAACGACCGACAAGGGCGTGATGGTCAACAACGCAAAAGTTATCAAGACAGATGTCGCCGCTTCGAATGGCGTCATCCACGCCATCGACACCGTTTTGATGCCGTAACAACTTCACTATATGTGACAAGCAGGAAATCGGTAGATTGGGTCAGGCACCATTTGGGATTCATTGCTCGTGCCTGGCCCACTCGCGCCGATTGTGTCGTCGTAACGCTGCGCGGAGAAAGAGCGCAGATTTGCGCTAAGCATGATGTTCCAAGGAAATTGTCGAGCGCAACAACGGTCTGTGCGGTCTACCAGGCGATAGGGCAGCGCCAGCACACACAAAGCGGCCCGCTGGATCGTGGTCGACAGTGCGCCAAGTTGGGGGTTTGGCTGAAACCGGTCTTCCAACCACTTGATTGAACATCGCGGTAGCCTTTGGCATCAGAAGCAGGCTCGGTACGCACTCGGCGCTGATTGACTCTAGGTAAAGTGCACCACGCACGCAGTTTGCCAACAAATTTAAAGTATCAGCAGAAACCCAATGGCGCGTGTCTTTTCACTGAAGGCCTCCAGAGCTCGAACCTCAAGGGCTAACGCCTAAAGTGGCCTGACAGGATAGTCGAGATATTATTGACGCAGGCATTCGGCAGGCAGCGCTATTGAGCCACAGCTTCCAGCTGTAATGCTCACGCTGCAACAAAGTAGTCAGCTCAAGGAAGCGGTTGCGTAGAGCGTCTGGAGTGACTGAACGGCAACGGACTCACGGCCCCAGCGCGCCAGTTGATTGCCTTTCTATGATTGCCGCGCTGCGGTACAGACCGTTCATGAGACGCCCTGTTACAACCTGAATCTGCGCAAGCACGTCGATTTGCGGTGATCAACTTGCCTTCGAACTGGCATTTTGCCGCGTTTTTAGCCAAAAATGCACAAAACTACCCTCTTGCAACCCAGTTTATGCATGTTTACCCAGGTTTGGAGGCACGCTGCCCGCAACGCGCCTCGCATAGGGCTGGCGTGCACGGCAGCCCTTGAGGCCTCATAATAGCGGGTCGCTCGGCTGGAGCGTATGGTCTGCCGAGTATTACAGAAAAAATCGAATTAATCCTTGGCTCTTCATGAGTTGATCCTGACTAGTCGTTGGGCAACACATCTCGTTAGGATGGACGCTTAATGCAATATCAAAATGTTTCTATCTTGAGTCTCGCGCACGTTGACGCCCCCCATCGCGTCACGTCTAACGAGATGATGGAGCAGCTAGGCGAAACGGCGGCACGTCTGGACATGAGTGCTGACTTGCTCGAAAGCGCGTCTGGCATCGTTGCGCGTCGCTACTGGGATGTAGGCTTTCAGCCCAGTCAGGCTGCTGCTCTTGCCGGAGAGAAGGCTTTGGTAGAAGCCGGCATCGATCGTTCCCGAATTGGCATCATCATCAATACCTCCGTTTGTCGTGACTTCATCGAGCCTTCCACGGCCTGCATCGTGCATGACCGTCTTGGGCTCTCTCCAGACTGTCTGAACTTCGACCTAGGCAATGCCTGTCTGGCGTTTCTGAGCGGGATGCAAGTGGTCGGCAACATGATCGACCGCGGGCAAATCGACTATGGCCTAATCGTCAATGGTGAGAGCGCCCGCTTTGTTCAAGACGCAACCATCGCGCGGCTGAAAAGCGGCGAAACCACCCTGCAAGAGTTCCGCGATCAATTCGCCACACTTACGTTGGGCTCAGGCGCGGTTGCGATGGTCATGTCTCGCTCTGCGCTGGCGCCAGATGGTCACATTTTCAGAGGGGTGGTCAATCAGGCAGCCACGCAACACAGCGGACTCTGCCGTGGCCAGGTTGATCGTATGTACACTGACGCCAAACCGTTGCTGACAGCGGGGCTTGAACTAGCCAAGCAGACATTCAAGCGCGCTCAGCAAGAATTTGGTTGGACCACTGGCCCTAACTCTAACGTGGACGAATATATACTTCATCAAGTGAGCGGCGCACACACGTCTGGTCTGTGCCAGACGTTGAATCTGGATCTCGCCAAAGTCATGGCGACGTTCCCGGAGTTCGGCAACATTGGCCCGGCTGCCGTACCAATTACGCTATCGAAGGCCGCCGAATCCGGACGCCTGCACAAAGGCAGCAGAGTCGCGCTGATGGGGATTGGTTCGGGCCTGAACTGCAGCATGGCAGAGGTTATTTGGTGACATTGGTCGATCCCGACCTGTATCCGTTTCAGCCGCACTATTTTGACCGCGGTGATGGCCTCAGGATGCATTACGTCGACGAAGGCAGCGGGCAGGACCATAGCAGTCCGGTGCTGATGGTGCACGGCAATCCATCGTGGTCTTTCTATTACCGCAATTTGGTCAAGGCGCTCGCAGGCACGCATCGCTGCATCGCGCCCGATCACATCGGCATGGGGCTCTCTGACAAGCCTGATGATGCCGCTTATTCGTATACGCTGGCGCAGCGCATTGATGATCTTGACGCCTTCGTTGCCTCATTGAAGTTGACGCAACCGCTGACGCTGGTGATGCACGACTGGGGCGGCATGATCGGTATGGGTTGGGCGGTGCGTCATCCCGAGCAAGTAGCACGTCTGGTAATTTTGAACACTGGCGCTTTTCCGCTGCCACCGGAAAAGCCATTCCCATGGCCCTTGAAACTCACACGCACGTGGTTGGGTACGCTGCTGGTGCGCGGCTTCAATGCATTTGCCTACGGAACCACGGTGATCGGTTGCCGCCGCAATCGTATGCCTGCCAACATTGCCCGCGCATATTGCGCGCCCTACAATTCGTGGGCGAATCGTGTCGCCACACTTCGTTTCGTCCAGGACATTCCGTTGAGTCCTGCCGATGCGGGTTTCGCGATTGTCAAGCACGTGGAAGACAACCTGCATCTTTTCAAAGACACGCCCGCAATGATTGGCTGGGGCGGCAAGGATTTTGTGTTTGACGCGGCCTTTTTGAGGCAATGGCAAAAACACCTGCCCAACGCCAGCGTGCATCTCATGCCGGACGTGGGTCATTACGTACTGGAAGACGCGGCAGTCGAGCTTGTCACTCTGATTAGCCAATTTGTGCGGTCCACCGCCCGCTAGCTTTTGCCGTGAGCGAGAAAGGGGACGCGCAGTTCTGCAACATCGCAGCCCATCTACCGAAGATGGCGCGACTGCAACCCGATGCCCTTGCGGTGGTATTGTCCAACGGACTTGACGCTGACGGACGCCGCGCCTATACCCGACAGACCTACCTTGAACTTGATCGCCAAAGCGATGTGATTGCCGCAGGCCTGGGCAAAGTGGGGCTCAAGCGCGGCATGCGTACGGTACTGATGGTCAAACCGGGCCCGGCGTTTTTCGCGCTGACGTTTGCGTTGTTCAAGGCGGGTATTGTTCCAGTGTTGATCGATCCGGGACTGGGCATCGCGCAACTCAAGAGCTGCCTCAAGGTGGTCGAGCCAGAGGCGTTTATCGGCATTCCTGCGGCACATGCAGCGCGGGTATTGCTTGGCTTGGGCGGAGAAACGATTCATATCCCGATCACTGTTGGTACCCGCTGGTTTTGGGGTGGCGATACGCTAGCGAACGTGATCGCACTCGGGGAAGGCACTGGACCTGTTCTCGAAAGCACTCAGGCCGAAGACACTGCCGCGATTCTGTTCACCAGCGGCAGTACCGGCATTGCCAAAGGTGTGCGCTACAGCCACGGCAATTTCGCCGCGCAGGTTGATCTGATTCGCGACACCTATGACATCCGCCCCGGTGAAATTGATCTGCCAACTTTTCCGTTGTTCGCCCTTTTTGACCCCGCGCTTGGGATGACCACGGTGGTACCGGACATGGATTTCACGCGGCCCGCCCAGGTTGATCCAGAAAAAATCAGGAATGCGATTACCGATTGGGGCGTGACCAATGTATTCGCCTCACCTGCACTGCTGAGTACCGTAAGCCGACACGGCGTCGCAAATGGCGTGCAATGGCCGAGCGTGCGGCGCATCCTCACCGCCGGGGCGCCGGTGCCGGCTGCGACGCTCGAACGAATGCATCAGATGCTCTCGCCCGATGCCGAAATTTTTACGCCCTATGGTGCGACCGAAGTGCTGCCGGTAGCCAGTGTTGGCAGCCGTGAAATCCTGGCCAGCACGCGCGCGCTAACCGATGCCGGCGCCGGCGTGTGTGTTGGTCGAGTAGTGAAGCCGAACGATGTTCGGGTCATCGAAATTACCGATACCCCGCTGACCGATTGGCAGCAGGCGCACGAATTGCCGATTGGAGAGATTGGAGAAATCACTGTTGCTGGACCGACCGTCACATCGATGTATGTCGGTCGACCCGAGGCAACCCGTTTGGCAAAGATCAACCGGGATGGTGTGATTGTGCACCGCATGGGAGACGTCGGATACTTTGATGTCATCGGACGTCTGTGGTTTTGTGGACGCAAATCGCATCGCGTGGAATTGCCGGGTGAGACGCTTTTCTCTGCGCCAGTAGAAGAAATTTTTAACACGCACATTGCGGTATTTCGGAGTGCGCTGGTCGGCGTGACGCTTGGTGGCGTGCGCGTTCCGGTACTTTGTATTGAACGCGATCAGCAGTACCTATTGAAAAGCCGAATGGAGGAGCGAGAACTGCTCGATCAGTTGAAGACAATCGGCGCCAAGTTTGAACCCACAAAGAACATCACACGTTTTCTGATCCACCCGGGCTTCCCCGTGGATATCCGGCACAACGCCAAGATCGGCCGAGAAAAACTGGCGGTATGGGCGCAGGCGAGGGTGACATGATTCTGGTTACCGGCGGGAGCGGATTCCTCGGGGGCGCCGTGGTACGACAATTAATCGCACGCGGTAACAACGTCCGCAGTCTGCAGCGCGGCGATTCGCCACAATTCCGCTCCCTTGGGGTTGAAGTTGTACGCGCCGATCTTGCTGATCGCGAGGCGGTCATGGAAGCAGCAAAGGGCTGCGATGCCGTGCTGCATATTGGCGCCAAAGCAGGTGTGTGGGGTCGGCACGAAGATTATTATCGGGCGAACGTGATTGGCACACGCAATGTTATTAATGCCTGTCGCGAGAATCTCGTTCGCCGGTTGGTCTATACCAGTACCCCGTCGGTCGTCCACGCAGGCGGCGATGTCGAAGGTGTCAATGAAAGCGCTCCTGTGGCGACGCACTTCGACACCGCGTACCCCGCCACTAAAGCCGAAGCTGAATCGATGGTGCTTGCAGCCAACAGTGCAACGCTCGCAACCGTTGCGCTGCGTCCGCACCTGATCTGGGGGCCAAATGATCCGCAACTGACCGCGCGTATTCTGGCGCGTGGTCGCGCCGGACGCCTACGATTGGTTGGTGGCGGCAAAAAGAAAATCGACTCGGTCTATATCGACAATGCCGCGAGAGCGCACCTGCTGGCGATGGACCATCTCGCACCCGCTGCCGCCTGCGCTGGCAACGCCTATTTTATCTCGCAGGGCGAACCAATGCGGCAGTGCGACCTGATCAATGGCATTCTCGCTGCCGGGGGTCTGCCACCCTGCGACAAATCCATTTCGCCCGGCACAGCATACGTGGTCGGTGCCATCATGGAATTTTTATGGCTTCTCACTGGCCGCACCGATGAGCCGATGATGACGCGCTTTCTTGCGAGGCAACTGGCCACCGCACATTGGTATGACATCTCGGCGGCAAAGCGTGACTTTGGGTACGCGCCGCAGGTGTCTATTGCCGAAGGATTGATGCGCTTGAAAGTGTCGCTGCGCGGCGGGCAAACACACACCTGAGCATAGTCGCAATCGGCGCAATCATCCATGCGGCGATTACAACGTGAACGCGCATAGCAAACCGGTCGACATCTTGAGCGGAGAGTCTAGCAGTCCAGGGTGGTGTGAATCGGGTAAGTCTGTTTCCATTCGCAGGCTTCGAAAACGGCAGCCAATTTCACATTTCTCATTCGTGCCACGATGTCATAGGCGGTGCAGCCGAGCATTGAGTTCGCCCGTAGCTGCACCGGATACGATGACCGTACTGTTGCCGGAATAGTTGCCCGTGCTCATGATTGCCGAAATTACACTCACTTGTTGGCGGCCCCATCATTTTTTGTCGACGCGGCGACCAGCGCTGCAGTCATTTCCGCTGTCGTAAGTGGCACGCTGAAAAGATAGCCCTGCATTTCGTCACATCCCAAAGCCTCAAGAAACTCCAATTGGGCCTGCGTCTCTACGCCCTCGGCGATGACCCGCAATTGCAGACTCTTGGCAAGTGCGATGACGGCGGACGCAATCGCGCAATCGTTCTCATCAGTGGGTACACCATCAATGAATGACTTGTCTATTTTCAAAGCGCTCAAACGGAACCGCTTTAGATAGCTCAACGACGACTGGCCAACACCAAAATCATCGATAGCGATCGACACCCCGGTCGCGTGCAGAAGTTTCAGAATTTTTTCAACTTTTGCCGGGTCGCGCATGACCGCACTCTCGGTGATCTCAAGCTCAAGCAAGTGTGGCGAGACGCCGGCCTCGGTAAGCGTTTTCATCACATGCTCGACAAATCCTGAACGCGCAAATTGGCGCGCGGACACATTCACCGCAAGTCGCCCAGGGACCAGCTCGTCGCGAGTCCAAACCGCCAGTTGCATCAACCCACACCGGAGCGCCCAATCACCAAGCGGCTCGATCAGCCCGCTCTCCTCGGCAATGCCGATAAATTGATCGGGAAGAAGCAGGCCAAAGTCAGGATGCCGCCATCGCGCCAGTGCTTCTATCCCGGCGATTTTTCCCGTGCTGCGCGCATATTTTGGCTGATAGTAGAGTTCCAGTTCATTGCGCGCCAATGCCTTGCGCAAATGCGCGGTCATGCCCAACTTGTAGAGCGCCCGCGCGTTCATATCCGACGAGAAGAATTGATATTGATTGCCGCCTTGCTCCTTGGCCCGGTACATGGCAGCGTCAGCGTTTTTGAGCAACGTCGCACCATCGTTTCCGTCAGCCGGGAAACAGGCGATGCCGATACTCGGGGAAACGATCACGTCGTGCCCAGCCAATCGATGCGGCAAGGTAATTTGCTCAACCAATTTCTGGATGACAGGCACCAGATCACCATCCTTGGCGCTGCCACCCAGAAGTACAACGAACTCGTCACCGCTGTAACGTGCCACCGTATCCGATTGTCGCAGGCACGATGCGATGCGCGTGGCAGTGACCGTCAGGACAGTATCGCCGGCACCGTGCCCCAGCGAATCGTTGATATTTTTGAAGTTGTCCAAATCGATGAACACGACGCCGGCTGTTTCTTGATTGCGCATGGCGCGTTTGATCATCTCCTCACTGCGATCATTCAGCAGCAGACGATTAGGTAGTCCGGTGAGTGGATCATATTTGGCCTGGTACTCAAACTGTTGGGCGAGCGCATCTTTGTGCTGCATGTCGCGGTATGCAAACCACGAAGCCGCTACCAGGCCGAGCAGGCTGATGGTGAGTACCAGCACCAGTGTCTGCCTGGTCTGGTCTGCGGCAATAGCCTCGACGCGATCCATCGGCACTTGCACTTCGATCGCGCCAAGCAATTGGTGCAATTGCCATTTTTTGCCCGGCAGTATCGAGGCGGCGACCCTAATTGCTTGAATATCTGATCGCGCTTCGAAATCATTGTGACAAGAGACGCAACCAGGTTTGGCGGCCGAATCGGCGCGCATATAACGCAGGGTATTGGTGCCATTGACGCGCTCAAATTTCCACACCGGTTCCCAGTCGATCGCCGCCAATGGCATCGGCTTATCCTGCTGCTCCAATTGTTGCCACGCCCAGCGCTGGAAGTCATCGCGTAATCCCTGTGTGGGCTCAAGATTCCACTTAGACAAAGGCCGATAGCTGTAGAGGCCGTCACTGGTGCGCGACGACTCGATGCCGACCAGTTTCAGGAATTGCGCGGGGATGGCCACATGGCCGAGCGCGCCCTGCGGCTCGACCGACGCACCAAAGCCGTCAGCGACAAGTTTGTCAACGACGGCACTCGAGTAAACAGTGCGTGATGCAAGCGCGCTGCGCGAAACGATCTCGGCAATCTTGATGGCTTCATGCTCGATGATTCTTTGCTGCGCTGCCGCCATCACCATCGCCGTAGTGAAAACGACGATCACGGTTATCAACACGAACACCAGCAGCAAGGGGTTGCGCGCACGCCCGCTTGAAGCCGTACTCAAGCCAGCGCCGAAGCGCGGCGGCGTTACGTCTTGAAGATTTTTCCCTTGAAACATCCTCGCGCTAAATATTTTTTCGTGGAAAGGTCGGCTAACGCGATACTACACCTTGCAGTAATTTTGGCAAACGCGCGTGCGAATTCACACTTGCTTCAATAGCGATACCACCGTCTCCGTCGAGAATTAACCTATTTCAACACGATTGCGACCAACTTCTTTGGCGCGATACATTGCCTGGTCCGCTCTCAATATCATGGCATTGATGTCGTCTCCCTTGCGATAGTTCTGTCGATTGACGCCAAGACAATTTGGTTGTGAGGGCGCCAACAAAACCATTCAAAAAGTCGTGACGCCCGTTCGCTGACATATTTGAAAAATCCGTCAATGCGCGATAGTTTCCGAGTCCAGTTCTAGCGGAAACAAGCAGCGGAATTCAGCGCCTTGTCCCTCGGTGCTGGACACATCTACGCGCCCCTTGAGACGATAGTTCACGAGATTGAATACGATATGCAAACCCAATCCGGTTCCACCTTCGCCGCGCTTTGTGGTGACGAATGGATCGAAAATGCGCGGCAGCAACTCCGCCTTGATGCCAGCGCCGTCGTCGCTCACTTTCAACTCAACCTTGTCGTCGACGACGCTGGCCGTGATGGTAATCGTTCCCCTGGTGCCGTCAAAGGCATGGCGCAGCGCATTGACCACCAGATTGGTGACGATTTGATCTAGTGCACCCTGGTATGAGTACATGCTGATTCCTGCTGCACATTCCAGTTTGCAGGCAATCCCGTATCGCCTGCATTCCGGGCTTACACTCAACACGAGGTCTGCCAAAGCGCCACGCAGATCGAATGTGGAGATACCTTCGTCGGAATGATTTACGGCCACGCGCTTAAAGCTCTGCACCAGATTTGCGGCGCGTTCCAGGTTACGCAGCAGAATATCGGCACTCTCGATAGCGGTACTCATAAATTCTTCAAAATCGGCCCGCTTGAGAGTGCCCGACTCCATTTCGCCCTTAATTTGCTGAGTCGTTACCTTGAGATGGCTGGCTGCTGTCACGCTGATGCCGATCGGCGTATTGATTTCATGGGCAACCCCCGCCACCAACGCACCAAGCGAAGCCATTTTTTCGGTTTGAATGAGTTGTGTTTGCGCCTCCTGCAATTGCTCCAGGGCGGTCCGCAAGTTGACGGTGCGTTCGCTTACCTGGCGCTCAACATCGGTCCGCGCCAGATGCAAGGCGTCCTCGACGCGCTGGCGCCTCTCCGCTCCGAGACCCCGCGAGGCCACCTCTGCAAGCGCGATCACAAAATCCTTGTCGTCTTCGCTCCAATGGCGTGGCGTTTTCTTCTGCTCGCAACTGATCAGGCCCTTGATACTACCCTTGACTCGGATCGGGGTGATCAGGATGGAAACAATTCCAGCCGGGGCCGTGTAAAGTTCATGAAACTCAGCCGTGATCGGGTTGGTAATCACGTCGTCGGCGGCAACCAGGCGGTTGGCCAGAATGGCTTCAAAAAGACCTGGAAAGTTTACGTCGGCAATTTGCCGGCCCTCTTCGATTTCCTTACACTCGCCGTTTTCACAAAAGGCCACGCAATGCAGGGTTTGCTGATCTTCGGAGAACCGCCAGACACCAACGCGCCGAATATTCAATCCTTCGCAGGCTGCCTCTGCAATTTTTTCGGCGGCGATCGTGAAATAACCCGAGTCGATATATGCTGACTTGGAGAGCGCAAATAGCAGGTCATTGTGAAAAGACAACATGACTGCGTCAGACGAGGCAAATGCGCGAGCGTGTCATGGCTGCCAAATTGGGCTGATTGCGTTTAGTGACAAAGGCCTCCACGACGCACACATCAGTCAGGATAGAGTACACGCAAGTGCAAATACTCCGGAAGTCGCGCCAGCAAAAGATCCACCAGGCGCGGTTCGAAGTGCGAGCCGCGTCCCTTTTCGATATAGGCCACGATGTCCTGCGCCTCCCAGGATGATTTATAGCAGCGCTCGCTGCCGAGCGCATCGAAAACATCCGCAAGAGCGGTGATGCGTGCAAATACATCGATATCTTCACCGGCGAGGCCACCGGGATAGCCGCTGCCGTCCCATTTTTCGTGATGCTGCAGCGCAATCATCGCCCCGCGCTTCATGATGCGCTTGTCCGATTTGCAGAGCATCGCGTAGCCCTTCGATGTATGGGTCTTCATCACAGTCCACTCCGCAGCATCATGCGCCCCCGGCTTGTTTAGCACCGCGTCTGGAATGCCGATCTTGCCCACATCGTGGAGCGGTGCTGCAAAACGAATCAGCTCTACTTCCTGTGCGTCGAGGCCATAGTCGTGCGCCAGCATTTGCGCTATCGCCGCGACGCGCCGCAGATGTCCCCCGGTTTCCTTCGAACGTTGCTCGACCGCTTCACCGAGCACATAGATAAGCTCACGCTGTGTTTCTTCGATCTCTTCGTGAAGCAGCAGATTTTCGTAAGCGACGGCGACGTTTGCACAGTACAACTCCAGCAACTTCAGGCTGACTGGCGAGAGTGGGCCGCAGTCAGCGAGAAATAGCAGATTCTCACTGCCTTTGGTGGTGCGGAAAAATCCCACATAATCGCTGCCGTCGGCCTGCGACTGCTTGCTGTCAAAGGCTCGCCGCAGTTTTGCGTCTAGTTCCGCGGATATTTTTGTCGGCGAGCGCTCCGGATCTGCGCTTTCCAGTCCCTTCCCGGCCATCGCTAGAAGCCGGTAATTGGGGGAGTCCTTCACCTCGGCAAATGCCGTGAGGACATTCCAGTATTG
>JANMZU010000589.1:0-2458 GCA_031383585.1 Betaproteobacteria bacterium | reverse complement strand
TTCCTGACCGGCACAGAGGGGCTGCTGAATGGGGCGGAGATGCAGGCTGACACAGAAAAACAGTAGCCTATCAGTAGCTTTCAGAAAAACTAAGCTAATTAAAGTAACTTAAAAACAATTAGTTAAGTAATAATAACGAATGATGCTGCATCATTGGGGTGTGCTGCGCCAAGGTATTAGCGTTCATCGCCGCGTCACTCCGTCCGATAACATCGCCCGCAAGCGCTGCGGCTCCAGCGCGTTGCCGACGATGGATTTAGTGTGCACCGTCGATTGAGATGTTATTTGTGCGCCTGAACGATTTTCAGCAATGCGGGAAACGCTTTCGGTGTTGCCGCGACGATGGTTCCAGCCTTCAGATAGTCATCTTCGCCGGCGAAATCAGTCACCAGTCCGCCCGCTTCCTTGATCATCAAAGCGCCGGCCGCCATATCCCAGGGGCTCAGGCCCATTTCCCAAAAACCGTCGTAGCGCCCGGCCGCAACATACGCCAGATCAAGCGCTGCCGCGCCGGGGCGACGAATACCGGCACATTTGGGCGTCAGCTCTTTGAACATGGCTAGGTAGCGGTCGAAATTGTGCATTTCACGCGAAGGGAAACCTGTTCCTATCAGGCAATCCTGCAGTTGGATTCTTTTGGAGACGCGGATGCGGCGATCATTCAGGAAGGCACCACCACCTTTGGAGGCGGTGAATAGTTCATTTCTGGTTGGATCGTAAATGACCCCGTGGTTGACTACACCTTTGACCGCAAGCGCAATCGACACGCAATATTGCGGGAAGCCATGCAAAAAATTGGTAGTCCCATCGAGCGGGTCGATGATCCACTGATAATCCGAATCCATTTTGGACTCGCCGGACTCCTCGGCAAGAATGCTATGCTGGGGATAGGCTTGTCGCAGCACCTCGATGACAGCGGCTTCTGCAGCACGATCCACCTCCGAAACGAAATCGTTGGGCGCTTTCAGCTCAACGGTGAGTTTATCCAGATCGTTGGAAGCGCGGCTGATGACAGAGCCCGCACGGCGCGCCGCTTTGACGGCGATATTTAGCATCGGATGCATTTTGATTTTCAGTAAAGAGCAGGCCTCTATTTTATATGAATGAACCTTTGCCGTCCCCGCCACTGCCAACCCGTAGCCCGCTGTCACGCATCCGCGTGGTGATGGTCGAGACCTCTCATCCGGGCAATATCGGCAGCGCCGCCCGCGCGATGAAGACAATGGGGCTCACCAATCTGGTATTGGTCGCGCCTAAGCTGGCCGACGCCACCGCGCATCGCGACGCCATCGCGCTCGCTTCAGGCGCAACCGATGTGCTGGCAAACGCAAAAGTGTTCGCGACATTCGACGAAGCGATAGCCGATGTGCGCTTTGCGATTGCGTTTACAGCCAGAAAGCGCGAGCTCTCGCACCCATTCAAGCCGCTGCGCGAAGCGGCGCAGATTGCCGTGGCAGAAGCTGTGTCAGGTGACGTCGCACTGGTGTTCGGAAACGAAGCAATGTGTTTATCCAACGAGGAAGTAGACCGCTGCCAACTGGTTTCGGCAATTCCGGCCAATGGCGAATATTCTTCGTTGAATGTCTCGCAGGCCGTGCAGGTGGCCGCGTACGAAGTGATGATGACGGCGAAGGCGTTTGGCGTGGCGGCAGACACCGTGCGCCCTCAGGCCAGCATCGGCGAGATTGAAGGATTCCTGAAACACTTCGAGGCGACGGCAGTTTCGAGCGGATTCCTGGATCCCGATGAGCCGAAGCGGTTCATGACGCGGATGCGCCGCCTGTTTACGCGTGCCCGCATGGAGCCCGAAGAAGTGGCTATCCTGCGTGGCTGGTTGGCCGCGGTACAGTTGGACGTCACAAAACGCCGACCAGCGCCGGATTGAAACTCGGCCGGTCGTGCCCAATTGCCCAAAATAGACGACAATTCCGCCCATGTTCACTCAACTCCGCGAAGACATCCAAAGCGTATACGCACGCGATCCAGCCGCCCGAAACTGGCGAGAAGTGGTGTCGTGTTACCCCGGGATGCATGCCATCTGGTGGCATCGATATGTGTCGGGGCCGCTGTGGCGCGCGGGCTTGAAATTGCCAGGCCGTGTTGCGTCGAATATTGGGCGCTTTTTCACTGGCGTGGAAATTCACCCCGGTGCCACCATTGGCAGACGATTTTTCATCGATCACGGCATGGGCATTGTGATCGGTGAAACGGCCGTCATCATGGACGAATGCACGCTCTACCACGGCGTCACGCTCGGCGGCACCTCGTGGAACAAAGGCAAACGCCATCCGACTCTGGAGCAGGGCGTTGTGATTGGCGCTGGCGCCAAGGTGCTCGGGCCAGTCACCTTGCACGCTGGTTCAAAGGTTGGGTCAAACGCAGTGGTGGTTCGCGATGTACCGGCCGGCGCAACCGCCGTGGGAATTCCAGCACGGATCGTCGAAGCAACCAAGGATTT
>JANMZU010000571.1:0-8436 GCA_031383585.1 Betaproteobacteria bacterium | reverse complement strand
GCGCTTCAAGTTTTTCAGTGTTGATGATCGCCGTGTCGGCATGCAACGGCACCGCGCTACCGGTGTAGCCGGTGCCGCCGCCGCGCGGAATCAGCGTGAGTCCGAGCTCAATGCAGGCGCGCACAATCGGTGCGATTTCGTCTTCGCTATCGGGCGTGAGTACCACGAACGGCAACTCCACACGCCAGTCGCTGGCGTCGGTCACGTGCGATACGCGGGCAAGGCCGTCAAAGGCAATGTTGTCGCGGCGCGTGACTTTGAGAAGGCGCTTCTCGACTTTTTTGCGGAAATCCCAGGTATCGGCAAACTCTTTTTCAAAAGCATTGACCGCCTCGTGGGCACGTTTCAGGAGCTCGATCACCTTGTTTGAGCGCGATGAAGGCGCGATGTTAGTTTGTTCATCGCTGTTGCCCTGATCGAGCAGTCGCCGCTTTTCGATTTCACCTAGTCGGTGGCGCATCGCTTCCGCAAGCGCATAGCGGCGCTTGGGATTGTCGAGCATGTCTTCCTGCAAGTAGGGGTTGCGCTCGACCACCCAGATGTCGCCCAGAACCTCGTACAGCATGCGCGCGCTGCGCCCGGTCTTGCGCTCCCCGCGAAGCTCAAGCAGCGTATCCCATGCATCGGCACCGAGAAGACGCATGACAATCTCTCGGTCAGAAAACGATGTGTAGTTGTCGGGGATTTCGCGCAAGCGAACGCCACTTGTCGCTCGTGGTTCTTCGGGAATTTGCGTGCCGGAAAAAGGCAATACACTGCCGGGCTTTTTAGCGGAACGCGCCGGAGGGAGGAGTACGGGATTTGTAGCCATCAGAGCGGGGGGTTTAAGCCAAGCATCGTCACATATAGGACAACTTCATTCTACCGCAGCGCAGCAATGATTGACCAAAATCAATAACGCGACGTAGCCGCCGCTGGGAGTCGAGCCATTGGGGCACAGCGTGCGAGCAGCGCACGCGTGATAAGATTTTGGGTTACCAATGTCTATCTCTCTTCCCAAGTCGGCCAGTTTATGCAATTGACCCCGAATCTCATCAGAATCGCGTCGCGCGAAAGCCGCCTTGCGATGGTGCAAAGCGAATGGACCAGCGCGAAGCTGCAAGCGTTGTATCCCGGTGCAAGGATAGAGATTATCGGCATGACCACCAAAGGCGATCAGATTTTGGACAAGCCTTTGGCCCAAATTGGTGGGAAAGGTTTGTTCATCAAAGAGCTGGAAACCGCGCTCGAAGATGGTCGCGCGGATATTGCCGTGCATTCAATGAAAGACGTGCCGATGACCCTGCCGCAGGGGTTTTCGGTAGTTATCGTCGGCGAACGCGAAGATCCGCGCGACGCCTTCGTGTCGAATCGCTTTGAGAGCATCGAGACCCTGCCGCGAGGCGCAGCGGTCGGTACCTCCAGCCTGCGGCGCGAAAGTCAGCTGCGGCACGCCCGGCCTGACTTGAAGATCGAAGCCTTGCGAGGTAACGTCAACACGCGGCTCGCCAAACTCGATGCCGGTCAGTATGACGCCATCATTCTTGCGACTGCGGGGCTCAATCGCCTTGGCTTTGGCGCCCGCATTCGCAGCAGCTTGTCGCCAACCGATAATTTGCCGGCCATTGCACAGGGTGCGCTGGGCATCGAGTTCCGTTCGGAGCGAGCAGACGTCGCGAAATGGCTGGCGCCGTTTGCCAACACCTATACGACAGCAATGGTGAACGCGGAACGCGCCTTTGGCCGGGCACTGACCGCTAGCTGCGATGTGCCGCTAGGCGCGCTTGCTACGATTACCGGTGCGGCTCTTACAATCGACGGCTTTGTGGCCATGCCCGATGGCAGCCGTATGATCCGTCGCCAGATGACTGCGCCTGTAACAGATGCGGAATCATTGGGCACCAAACTGGCCGAGGCGCTGATCGCAGAGGGGGCCGGAGACATTCTGGCATCGATTTCCCGGCATGGAACCAATGCAGGCTGATGCCCCACCGGTCTCGACGCTGCCGCTGCAGGGACTAACGCTGGTCGTCACCCGTCCGGCAGTGCAGGCGAAACGCACCGCGATTGCGTTACGGGAGGCGGGGGCAACGGCAGTCGAGTTTCCGGTGCTGGAGATCTCGCCGATCGAGGCACTTTTAGCCGGGAAAGATCTGGCAACGGCAAGTGCCTTTATCTTTGTCAGCGCAAATGCAGCGGAGTATGGCGTGCCGAAGGTTCGGCGCACTGGCGAATTTCCAGCGAAAGCTGAAATTTTTGCGATTGGCCGTGCCACGACGACGGCCCTCAACGCGGCGGGGTTTCCGGTTGTTGTTTCACCGCAACATAGCATTGACAGCGAGGGCCTGTTGGCGCTGCCGCAATTGCGCACCGTGATGGGGCGACATATCATTCTCGTCAAGGGGCAGAGTGAACTAGGCGGCCGAAGGTTGCTGGAACAGACGTTAACGGCGCGAGGAGCCAGAGTCACAACGTTGGAATGCTACCGACGCGCGCCACTGATGCCGGATTTGGCGACGCGCGAAGCCTTGCGGGAATTGTTTGCGGTCGCCCGCGTACATGCCTGCTTCGCCATGAGCGTCGAAACACTAGAAAGCTTGATGAACGTTTTTTCAACGATGGGTATTTCACCGCGATCGAAGGTCACGATGCTGGTTCCACACGTAAGAGTAGCGAAGGCAGCGCACGCATGCGGTTTCCACAGAATTGAGGAAGTGCCGATGGCAGATTCCACATTGGTTGCGAGACTCGCCGCGTTGAAGTCACGCCTGCTGGCCCCGATAGCCTCGTCGTCTACCAGCTAGCTCATGGACGAATTGAATACAAAGCCTGCCGCTGCTCCCAATTTGCCTATGCTGGGTATGGTCGCGTTGGCTGTCGCGGGCGCAAGCCTTCTGGTGGGACTCTGGGCGTGGTGGGATGGCCGCGACACGTCGCAAACACTTACGCAAAATCTCGGGTTGAAACTGGCCGAGCAAAGCAAGGCGCAATCGCAAACGGCGGCCCAGGTGGACCAGATGTTTAAGGACCTGCGCGATTCGCAAAATCGCGTGGCACAGCTTGAAGGCAAGCTTGCCGAGTTTGCGGGGCAGCGTGTGGCGCTCGAGGAGATGTACCGCGATCTGGCGCGGGCGCCGGACGATTGGCTGCTGGCCGAAATCGAGCAGACACTCAATATCGCCAGCCGCGAACTGGTGCTCGCGGCAAATGTACGAGCAGCACTGATCGCGCTGCAAACCGCCGACCAGCGTCTCGCGCGTGCCGACAAGCTACAGGTGGTTCAGTTGCGGCGTGCGATTACGCAGGACATGGAGCGACTTAAGGCTTTGCCGTTGGTTGACGTTGTCGGTATTAGCCTGAAGCTCGATAACCTGATGGTGCTCGCGGCAACCCTTCCGTTGTCGATCCCTGACTCCATGGCTGCCAATGCACTGGGCTCGCGCGAGGTCCGGCCAAGTGACGCGAATGAGAGCTTTGCCGTGCGGCTGGGCCGCGATCTATGGTTTGAAATGAAACAACTCGTTCGCATCCGCGAGCTCGACGGCGTGGATGCGGCACTGCTATCACCTCAACAGAGCTATTTCGTTCGCGAAAACCTGAAATTGCGGGTACTTTCGGCACGTACCGCGCTGATCGCCCGGGACGACGTCAATTACAAGGAGGACTTGAAGCTGGTGCGTGAAATGCTCACCAGATACTTTGACCCGAAGGCAAAGGTCAATGTCAACGCGCTGACAATGCTGAAACAACTGGCCGAGAACTCCGTCTCCATCGCGCCGCCGGACATCACCGGCAGCCTGTCAGCAATGCGTGCCGCACGTGCCGCACGCGAACGGCCGCAACGCTGATGACCAGTCGCCCAATCCGCATGGCATTGTGGGTGCTGGTGCTGGCGGCCGTGGCGGTAGCGCTTGCGCTGGCAGGCCGATATGGCACTGGCTATGTGGTGTTTGTGGTCCCGCCGTGGCGCGTCGATACGTCGGTCATGCTGTACGTAATATTGCAGCTGGTTCTGTTTGCGGTGGCCTACGTGCTAATTCAGCTTGCCGTCAAAGCGTATCGATTGCCTCGACAATTGCGGAAAGGCAAGGCCGAGCACGAAAAACTGAAGGCGCGCAACGTGCTGTTGGAGAGCCTGCAAATGCTGTTCTCAGGACAATTTGGCAGCGCTGAGGCGAAGGCCCGCAGCTCGATGCAGCATGATGAAACGCGTGACATGGGTGCTGCAATCGCAGCATGGGCAGCTTACGAGGGTGGAAATTCCGGCGCCGCCTTGCCGTATCTGGATCAAATACGCGGTGACGGGTCCGCGCGTATGCGCGACGCCACAAAAGCCTATATGTTGCTGGCTGACGGCAAGGCGGCCGATGCTTTGGCGCTGCTAAATGATCTAGCCGCCAATGACCCAAAAAATCCCGGCGTTTTGAAAATGAAGGTCGAAGCCGAAATGGCCGGTAACGCCTGGGAGGATGTTCTCATTACGCTGGCATCTTTGACCCGGTCTGGCATGTTGCCGCCTGGAGCCGCACAGCAAATTCGGCTCAACGCTGAAATTAACCTGATCAAATCCAAACCGGCGAATCCACAAGCGATCATTGATGCCTGGAAGGCTTTCGCCGCTGAATCACGCTTTGATACCAGCATGGTTGCAACCATAGCCAGACGTCTTCTTGCGCTTGGTTGTGGCGAAGAGGCCAAGACGGTCATTGAGGAGGCGATCGATGAGCGCGGCGCCGATGGCTGGGATAGTCAGCTTGCCGCGATCTATGCCGAATGCAAGACGGAGTCCACGCTGGCACAAATCGAACGAGCCGAACGCTGGCTGCGCCAGCATGCGCGTGACCCAGAGTTGCTATCAACACTAGGCAAGCTGTGCATGCGGCAGGCGCTTTGGGGCAAGGCGCAGAGTTATCTTGAAGCCAGTGTCGCACTGCAGCCGTCTCTTGATGCTCATATGACGCTCGCACGACTGATGGAAAAACTGGGCCGCACTGAGGAGGCTATTCGCCATATGCGCCGTAGTGCAGAGTTAGCCCTTTAGACAGCAAGATCGAGATTCGGCGCGGTTCTCGGAGCAATATCGACTGGGAAGCCCCGCCAATAGGCGTTTTACGCGATGCGACCAGTGAAGGCCCGCTACCGCAAACCGAGCATCAATCGCGCATTTTGCAATGCCGCCCTTCCGGCGCCTTTGCCAAGATTGTCGAGTCTGGCAATCAACACCGCCTGCTGATTTTTCGCATTCTCAAACACAAACAGGTCCATCTGGTTGGTGCCGTTCAACGCCTCCGGGTTCAGCTCAGCGGGCGGCTCACCACCAAACATTGTTACGTTCACATGTTGCTTGCCCGCGTAATGCGTGTTCAGGCAGTCGAAAATTTGCTGGCCCGTAACCGACTTCGGCAGTGACCACAAATTCAGCGGAACGTGCACCACCATGCCTTGCCGATAGGCACCGACTGCAGGCGTGAACAGCGGAGGACGCGACAACCCGGTGTACATCTGCATTTCAGGCAGATGTTTGTGCTGTAGCTTTAAGCTGTAGGTGAAGATTGTCGAAAGATTTTCGCCACTTTCAAAGTCCTCCACCATTTGACGGCCGCCGCCGCTGTAGCCGGATACGCCCCAGACGCTCAGCGGATGTTCCGCGGGCAGCAAACCTGCATCGATCAGTGGCCGCACCAGCGCGATGAAGCAGGTGGACCAGCAGCCGGGATTCGATACGCGGCGGCTCTGAATGATGCGCTGCTCCTGTCCCGCCGCCATTTCAGGAAAGCCGAATGTCCAATCCGGCAGTACGCGGTGCGCAGTACTCGCATCCACGACGCGCACGTGCGGATTTTCAATCATCGTGACCGATTCGCGCGCAGCATCGTCCGGCAAACACAAGATCGCCAGATCAACGCTGTTGAGCAGGCGCTTGCGTTCAGCGCTGTCTTTGCGTTTGTCTGGCGCGATGCTGACGACCTCGATATCGGTTTGCTCGCGCAGCAGCTCCCGAATCAAGAGGCCGGTGGTGCCGTGCTCGCCGTCGATAAAGATTGTTGGCTTGGACATTCGTCTATCCGTCTGCGGTAACGCTTGATTACCAACTCAAACCTGCGTCAGCATGGTCTCGGCGTTCGAAACTTCGAACTTGCCGGGACCCTCTAGATTCAGGGTCTTTACAACGCCGTCGACGACCAGCATCGAAAACCGCTGCATACGTACACCCATGCCTTTTGTAGTCAGGTCGAATTCGAGTCCAAGTTCTTTTGTCCAGGCCGCCGAACCATCAGCCAGCATGCGTACCTTGCCCTCACTGTGCTGGTCTTTGGCCCATGCGCCCATGACGAAAGCGTCATTTACCGACACGCACCAGATTTCGTCCACGCCCTTGGCTTTGAGGGCATCGTAATTAACGATATAGCCGGGCACGTGTTTGGCGGAGCAGGTGGGCGTGAACGCTCCGGGCAATCCGAATACTGCAATCTTCTTGCCCTTTACCATGTCGCTGACGTTGAACATGTTGGGGCCAATGGTGCAACCCGCCGTTTCGACCGCGATGAATTCGCCGAGTGAACCGTTTGGCAATGTATCTCCGACTTTGATCATGCTATTTCTCCTTGGAAAGTAATGTGTCGCGTTTTATCAAGTGCTGCTGTTTTCCGATGTTGCGTAGGTGAATGAGTCCGCGAAAAACTCATCTTCCGGTAGTCCATGTGCGGCAAACGCCTTTTGTCCCAGCTCTATCATGATTGGTGCACCGCAGGCGTAAACCTGATAGCCGCCGAGCGACGGAAAATCGTCGACAATGGCTTGATGCACAAAGCCAGTTCGACCCTGCCAATTATCCTCGGGTTTTGGTTCAGATAAAACCGGGATAAACGTAAAGTTTGGGTGTTCGCTTTGCCATTGCGCGGGCAATTGCGGCAGGTAAATGTCCTGCAGAGACCGACAACCCCAGTAAAGCACCATTTCACGGTCGATATGCGTAAAAAGAGCGTGCTCAATGACCGCCTTGATCGGCGCAAAACCGGTTCCGCCCGCCATGAAGATGATCGGCTTGTCTGAGTCTTCACGCAAGAAGAATGTACCGAGCGGCCCCTCAAAGCGCAATATCGCTCTGTCACGCATCTCGTTAAATACAAAGTTGGTGAATTCCCCATCCGGAATCAGGCGGATATGCAATTCCACAAATTGGTCGCTATGGGGTGCGTTGGCCATGGAGAAACTGCGCCGCTTGCCGTCTTTGAGAAGGATGTCGAGATATTGACCCGCCATAAACTGCAGTCGCTCTTGCGCTGGGAGTTTTAGCGAGAGGATGGCCACATCGGGCGCAACGATTTCTTTCTTTTCAACGCGGCAGGGCAGGGTGCGGATTTGAATATCGCCTGCGCCGCCAATTTCCTTCACGTTTAGCGTCATGTCGGAGCAAGGCCTGCCGACACAAAACAACGCTTTGCCCAGCGACTTCTCTTCGTCGGTCAGCGTGCGCGCTTGATAGCTGCCGTAGTCAAAGTCGCCAGAGACAATCGTACCCTTGCAGGATCCGCAGGCGCCATTTCTGCAACCGTAAGGGAGTCCGATCCCCTGACGCAACGCTGCATCAAGTACGGTTTCATCGCCCGCAACGCGAAATGTGTTTCCGGAAGGGGTAAGTGTTATCTGGTATTCGGTGGCCATTTCGGTTTTCTGTTCTTTATACTGAAGCGCTCAAATGAAAAAAGCGCAAAAAATTCTTATTGCAGGGTTCGGTGATATTGGCAAACGTGTTGCCGAAATCCTTGCCGTTTCCCGTCGCTATCAAGTAACGGCACTAGTTCGAAAAAACAATGCTTCACTGCGTAATCCGGCGACTGCGAGATTTTCAACGGAGAAAATGATACGTGGAGACCTGCGACACATTCGCACGCTGGCAAAATTGCCCGGAACCGCAGACACGCTTTTGCATTTTGCGCCGCCGCCCGGCACTGGCACCTCTGACAGGCATACAAGAAATCTGCTTGCCGCCCTTGAGAGGCGCAGATTTCCGCTTCTCCGGACACGACGAGCGACGATGCTACCACGGCGCATTGTGTATATCAGTACCACCGGTGTGTACGGAAATTGCCACGGTGAAATCATCGACGAAACGAGAGCTGTCAGGCCCGAGTCTGCGCGCGGCCGACGGCGGGTCAGTGCTGAGCGGCAACTATTTAAATGGGGACGATCACACGGGGTTGCAATCACCGTGCTGCGTGCACCGGGAATTTATGCCGCCGACCGCCTGCCGCTGGAACGTCTGAGGCGCCGTACGCCAGTACTGAATGCGCAGGATGATGTCTATACCAATCACATCCACGCCGACGATCTTGCGCTTGCCGTGTTTAAGGCGATGAATCAACCGCGGCCAAAATCGTTTCGTGTGTTCAATGTGGTCGACGACAGTCAATTGCGGATGGGAGACTATTTTGACCTCGTGGCAGAAACATTCGG